>JAKSMH010000006.1 GCA_024400715.1 Bacteroidales bacterium
TTGCGTAATCATTTTATTCCATAAATTTGCGTACAAAAGTACGAAATTATTTCAAAAAAAAACGTACATTTGCAACGTCAATACAATTATTATGTTTGACAATTATTTAGAATTGGTTCATTAATCACATTAAAACACACATTATGAAAAAATCATTCCTATTATTAATATGTATCGGATTAGCCAGTTGCGTTTTCGCCCAAAGAGCGATTCCTCATTCCACCATCAAAACGGACTCCTATTCCGACCATCAAAAAAGCATTGAGAATATACTTTTTGAACCGAATGTCGATGCCACGTACTTTTTAACCGCACGAGCTTCCTCAGATCAATACGAACAAAAAACTTTTTTCTACAACAGCCAAGGATTAATCTCAGCCATTAAAGATTCCATTGGGAATGAAGTTTTGGTCATCGATTCGGTATTTTACAACAGCAACAACCAAGTTTGTCAAGTTGCCGGACACCAATACATCAACGGCGTTTGGAAATATGTTTATTACGTAAATTATTATTACGATGCCGATGGAAATCTGATCAAACGGACCAACTTCAACAGTTTAGGAACTGAAAGTTTCAACCAAGGCGGGGTTTATGACTACATTTACGAAAACGGTCGTCTGGTTCGTCATAGTATGTATTTCGGCGACTATGCCACCCTTGGGGAGGAGGCCTATTATTCCTACAATGAACAAGGACAGCTCATCAATGAAACCTGCCTACAGGGCTTTTATAGTCTGGATTCAGCCGTCAAATTCAATTATATTTATGATGATGAAGAAGGTCATTTGGCTCAAAAAAACATTTATTTTTTCGATTCAGACTATTATATATGGGATTATGATGGCTGCGATGTCTATA
Organism: Bacteroidales bacterium; assembly: GCA_024400715.1. The sequence continues at coordinate 862 of JAKSMH010000006.1, forward strand.
ACTACGACGAATATGGAAACTGCATTGAGCACAGCATGAAGGATCAAAATGGCAACTATACCGACAGAAGACTCTATGAATACAACCATAATATTTCTGGCGACGAGGTTTCCATGCCCTACTACGTTCCCGAGATTGTATATCCCGAAGCTTATGAAGACGTTCATCAGCGAGTATTGGAGCATTGGTACACCTTGGATGAGAACCACGTCTTACAATACATCTGCGATTACGCCTACATTTACGGCCAGAACATTGTGAGTATTTCGGCACAAGACTTTCCCCACCACGTCAGCATTTTCCCCAATCCCGCTCAAAACATAGTCAATATTGACATTGAAAAAGGAGGGGCAAACATTTCTTTTGGTGAAATCTACGACTTGACAGGGAAAAAGCAACTCGACTTGCCGCTTCGTCAAGGCAGAAACAGTGTTAATATTGCCACATTATCGTCAGGAATCTACATTTTAAAATTGAATTTCACGGATAACAGCAGCAGTTATAAGACCGTTGTTAAGCGATGATTGGGGGGAAACGAAGAAACTAAGAAACTAAGAAACTAAAAACTAAGAAACTAAGAAACTAAGAAATTGAGGGGAGGAGAGGGATTATCTTTGACTCGTTCTGCCAAGTCTAACACATTCTCAGAAGGAAGAAACGGTCAATTGAGTTCTAAAAGCATCATCATTATAGCGCTTGTTATCTTGGTGATCATAGTGCTTTTGTATTTTTGTTCATCAATAATTCCACAGTGCGCGTTATAGTTATTAATGTGCACCAACGACCGTGTTTTTCTTGGTCAAAGGCAAAGATTAAAATCACACGCAAATAATTTTCAAACAATGCGGCCGGCTAAAGAAATTTTTAGCCGGCCGCATTCAATGATATAATTGTCAAATAAAAGAACTATACGGATATTTTAGATTAGTTAGGCCTTTGCTTACTCTTCTTCGACAACTGGCGTTTCTACGACATTGTTTGCCGCAGCTTCTTTTTCCTTTTGATCGCGTTTGAAGCAGGTCTTGCAGAGTTCTGTCTTGCCAGCTTCCTCGGCTTGACCAATAGAGCCGACAACGATTTCTTCCTGTGTAGAACTTTTCAAGTGTTGGCAATCTGAGTGGGTATGGTATTTTTCACCGGTAGCGACCCAATACACGTCCAAATCGGGATTGCCGTATGTTTCTTTCAACTCTTCCTGGCTTACCGGATTGAAGTCGTAGCTTCCAACGCCGGCGATAGCCAAAGCGATGACGGCGACAATGGTTCCGATAGTCTTGGTTTTTTTGTCAATATTCTTGTTGCAAAGAATAACGATAATGACAGGAATCCCCAAAATAAAAAAGCACTTGCAAGGAAACTTACAAGTGCTTTTTCTTGGTGATCTGTACAAGATTTGAACTTGTGACCTCTTGCCTGTCAAGCAAGCGCTCTAAACCAACTGAGCTAACAGATCAAATCGGCGGCAAAAATACGGAAATTTTTTGAACCGCCAACAATAAATTTAAATTTGTTTTTTTACCACTTGTCGTAATGGATGTTTTCGGTTTTCCATTTGTCCTTAGGTGCTGGATTTTCAGCAGGATAACCCATTGGAATCACGCACAATGGTATTTGTCCATCGGGTATTTCCAAAATACCGCAAAGCAGTTTCACTCTTTCGGAAACGGGATAAAAGCCAGTCCACACGGCACCCAAACCGTAAGCGTGTGCCATTAGGAGGATATTTTCGGTAGCCGCGGAGCAATCGTCCACCCACATTTCACGACTTTCTCCCTGCATCATCTTGGATTCGTCGCCGCAAACCACGATGGCGAGAGGTGCCTGTGCGCACATACCGGCATTGGGGCAAGCTTCGGCAATTTGACGCAACAAAGCGGTGTCTTTCACCACGATGAAACTCCAGGGCTGCGTATTGCGTGCCGTGGGTGCCGCCATAGCCGCACGCAGGATGTTTTCCACCACGCTGTCGGCCACCGGCGTGTTTTGATATTGACGGATACTTGTACGAGTCATTATATTGTCAAGTACGATAGCCGCGGTATCTACAGTGGTTGCGGATTCAGGTTCAACAGGAGCGGCTTCCTGTTTGCAGGATGAGAGCAAACCCGTTGCTAAAATCGCTGTCGCAACGACAACAGACAAACAATTTTTCTTCATTTTCATTGATTTTTTTAATTGATTTTTCGGTTGGCGAAAATACAAAAAATTTGTATCTTTGCAGCATATTTATTTAAAGAAGAAAATCGTTTTTCAATTTTATATTTTTAGAATGAAAAAAATATTAATCACAGGAGGAGCCGGATTCATCGGTTCACACGTCGTGCGCCTATTTGTCAACAAATATCCGCATTATGACATTTATAATTTGGATGCGTTGACCTACGCGGGCAACCTCGGAAATTTAACCGACATTGACCAAAAGTCCAACTATCATTTTATCAAAGGGAACATCGTTGATGGCGAATTTATCCAAAAGCTGTTCGAAGAACATCAATTTGACGGAGTTATCCACTTGGCTGCGGAATCACACGTGGACCGTTCCATTGCCAATCCTATGGAATTCATCTTCACCAATGTGGTCGGCACGGTCACTGTACTCAACGCTGCCCGCCTGATTTGGAAAGACAATGCGGAAAGAAAACGCTTTTACCACATTTCCACGGACGAGGTTTACGGTTCATTGGGAGAAACCGGTTCCTTTAAGGAAACCACCCCTTATAGTCCACACAGTCCCTACTCAGCAGCCAAAGCCAGTTCGGACCATTTTGTTCGCGCCTATCACGACACCTACGGACTACCCACCGTCATTTCCAACTGCTCGAACAACTACGGGCCCAACCAATTTCCCGAAAAGTTGTTGCCCTTGTTCATCAACAACATCAAGCACAGCAAGCCACTTCCCGTTTACGGCAAAGGCATCAATGTGAGGGATTGGCTGTATGTGGAAGACCACGCCAACGCCATTGACACGATTTTCCACTTTGGCAAAGACGGCGAAACTTACAATATCGGAGGCAACAACGAATGGCGCAATATCGACATCATCAAGAAACTGATTGAAATCGTGGATGCCAAGTTGGGAAGACCGGCAGGCACTTCATTGCCGTTAATCACCTACGTTACCGACCGTGCCGGACACGATTTACGCTATGCCATCGCTGCCCCCCAACTCACGACCGAATTAGGTTGGGCACCCAAAATCACATTCACCGAAGGCTTTGAAGCGACAGTCGCTTGGTACTTGGCCAACGAAAAATGGCTGGACAACGTGACTTCGGGAGCATACGTTGATTATTATCACAAAATGTACGACAATAAATAATGTATATTTATAATATGTAATACCATAAAAAATCATCTAAATATAATGAAAATCGATATTTTATTAGGACTCCAATGGGGAGACGAGGGAAAAGGCAAAGTTGTTGACGTAATGACTCCTAATTATGACGTGATTGCCCGTTTCCAAGGAGGACCCAATGCTGGACATTCACTGGAATTTAACGGCATCAAGCACGTCTTGCACATTATTCCTTCCGGCATTTTCCATCGCGAAAAAATCAACATCATCGGCAACGGTGTTGTCATTGACCCGACCATTTTTGAAGAAGAAATCAACGCATTGGTCAAAATGGGATTGGATCCTACCTCAAACCTACTCATTTCTAAAAAAGCACATTTAATACTGCCGACCCACAAGTTGCTGGATGCCGCCCAAGAAGCGAAAAAAGGCAAAAACAAGATTGGTTCGACTTTAAAGGGAATCGGCCCTACCTATACCGACAAAACCGCACGCCACGGAATGAGAGTGGTAGATATTCTGGCTCCCAATTTCACGGAAAGATACAACACCCTGATTTCGATGCACAAAGAAATGCTGAAGATGTACGACTTTGACTACACCGAAGTATTGCCCAGAATGGAACTCAACTTTCTCAACGCACTCAACACCTTGAAGAAATTCAAGTTTATTGATAATGAATATGAAATTAATGACTATTTGACGGAAGGGAAAAGCGTATTGGCGGAAGGTGCCCAAGGAACATTGTTGGACTTGGAATTCGGCAGTTATCCCTTTGTGACCTCATCCAACACGATTGCCGCCGGAGCTTTTGCGGGCTTGGGATTGGCGCCGAGTCATATCGGGAAGGTTATCGGCATTGTCAAGGCTTACTGTACCCGCGTGGGCAGCGGTCCGTTCCCCACGGAACTGTTTGACGAAACGGGAGAAACATTACGCAAGCAGGGCAACGAATACGGTGCCACCACCGGTCGTCCGAGACGTTGTGGATGGTTGGACTTAGTGGCCTTGAAATACGCCATTATGGTCAACGGCGTGAATGAAATTGCCTTGACCAAAGCTGATGTCATGTCCAATTTCGAGACCATCAACATCTGTACGGCATACAAGGTTAACGGTGAAATCACCTCTCGTTTTCCGACGGACAGCAATGTGGAAATCGAGCCCGTTTTGACCCCGTTCAAGGGATGGCAACAAGACATCAGCGACATCAAGACCTACGACGAACTTCCCGTTGAGTTCAAGATGTACATTCAGTACATTGAAAAGGAAACTGGTGCTAAAGTTTCCATCGTGTCCGTTGGACCTGATCGAGAAGCCACCATTTTCAGATAAGATGACAGTTGGAATGAGACGAAAGGGATTCTTTTTCATTCTTTTGGCACTGATGATAGTGGCAAGTGGTTGTGCGCCCAAGATTATCGGGAAAAGGAAGCACAAAAAAATCCACGGCTGTGGATGTGAATGGCTTCAGACGCCGATACAACCAAGGGATTCCACAAGTTGTCCAACCTTCTGCAACGGCGAAAATTTCCCGTTGGCGCAAATTGACGGAAAAAACACCTCCGAGGTCATATTGACGAAAAGAAAACTTAATTAGGATTAAAATTTTTCAACATAAGGCATGTGCATTAAACAAAAGTGTATTTTTGCCGCCAATTTTTTAATACAAAAGTCATTAACTATAGAAAGGAGAAAAACTTATCGCAACGCAAGTAACAAAACCAGCTCCCAGGCGACCACTTCCGAACAACAACAAGAAAAAGGAAGCCGCCCATCGAATCAACCAATACATTACAGCACCTATTGTACGTGTTGTTGGTGAGAATTTCGAGCCGAAAATTGTTCCATTAAAGGAAGCCTTAGACTTAGCCGACCAATTTGAATTGGATTTGGTGGAGATTTCTCCTCAAGCCAATCCACCGGTATGCAAGGTGATGGATTATCAGAAATTCCTTTATGAGCAGAAAAAAAAGCAAAAGGAAATCAAGCAAAAATCCGCGAAGATTGTCATCAAGGAAATCCGCTTGGGACCCCAGACCGATGACCACGACTTTGAATTCAAGTGCAATCATGCCATTAAATTTTTGCAGGAAGGATGCAAGGTAAAGGTGGACGTATTTTTCAAGGGTCGTTCCATTGTCTATAAAGACCAGGGAGAGTTGATTTTGTTGAAATTTGCCCAAGCCGTGGAAGAATACGGCAAACCAGAGCAACTGCCCAAACTGGAAGGCAAGCGTATGATGATTGTCATCAATCCTAAGAAATAGAAATTGCAAATAACTCATAATATTAACCTTAAAAATTCAAGAAATGCCAAAAATGAAAACCAAATCGGCTGCCAAGAAAAGATTCACTTTGACAGGCACCGGTAAAGTAAGAAGACATCACGCTTATCACAGCCATATTCTTACTAAGAAGACCACTAAAAGAAAACGTAACCTGGCTTACAGCACGATTGCCGACAAGGTGAACGAACATTCCATCAAGGAAATGCTGGGTCAATGCTAAAGAATTAAATTATTAACTTTACTATCAGCACATTAAGAGTTTAGTCAACACTAAGCCGCTGACGTAAAAAGAAAGGAGAACAATATGCCAAGATCAGTAAATCATGTTGCTTCAAGAGCAAGAAGAAAAAAGATTTTGAACCGTACCAAAGGGTACTTCGGAAAGCGTAAAAACGTCTGGACCGTTGCCAAGAACACTTGGGAAAAAGGTCAGCAGTTTGCTTACCGTGACAGAAAAGCCAAAAAAGGCGCATTTAGAAGTTTGTGGATTACCCGTATCAATGCGGGCGTTCGCGAATATGGCCTTTCATACTCAGCTTTTATGGGTATGATTTCAAAGAAGGGCATTGCATTGAACCGCAAAGCTCTCGCCGACCTCGCAATGAACAATCCCGAGGCATTCAAAGCTATTGTTGATTTAGTAAAATAAGAAACAACAACACACAAAATTAAGTAATTGAGTTTTTTGCAAAAAAAGGGCTTTTGAAGCCCTTTTTTTTATATTTTTGCATCTTCATTTTGGATAATTATGATTACTGGAATTAGAGGCAAGATTATCGAGAAAAACCCCGCCTTTGTTGTGATTTCCACGACAGGGGGCATTGACTACTTCATCAACATTTCGCTGGCAACTTATACCAAAATCGGCGAAAATGACGAAGTACACCTCTACACGCATTACGTCATCAGGGAAGACGAGCAGTTGCTTTTTGGTTTCTTTGATGAAGAGGAGCGTTCCTTATTCCGCCTGCTCATCACCGTCAACGGCATTGGCGTCAATACCGCGAGACTGATGCTGTCATCGATGTCCGTCCGTGAATTATACAATGCCATTTCCTCCGAAAACACCAAAGTTCTCCAGGCCATCAAGGGCATTGGCGGGAAAACGGCCCAGCGCGTGGTCATCGAGCTCAAAGACAAAGTTGGAAAATTATCCATTACGTCGTCAGATTCAGAAAAAAATTCAACCCCATACAATAATAATGCAAATTCTGCGTTATCAGCTTTAGTGTCGTTAGGTTTTGCGAAAAATTCAGTAGATGCCGTACTTGACAAAATCATCAAAACTGAAGGAATGGATCTGACTATTGAGGAACTCATTAAAAAGGCATTGAAACTGTTATAAAGATTGAAAAAAAGTGACCAACTTAAATAAAAAAATATACTATTTCGTAGCAGCAGTAGCCGTACTTGCGCTCTATTCCGCGGTATGGGCTATTCCTGCGCCAGCTGGTCACTATTTTCCGCCTAAGGATGATTTAATCGACACGCTTCAGCCCGTTGAAAACATTTACGATGAAGTAACATTGATGGAAGATGCTGAACTCGTCGCATTGCCAGTTTTCCCTCCCGATACCGGCAACAAGCCCATCATCGACATTCCACAACCAGACAACAACCCGCTGAACGAAGACCAGCACAACAGTCCCTTCTTGATGCACGACCCCAAGGGTGTCGGAACGCAAATCGAATATAATCCCCAAACCAACAGTTATGATTTCCAATATATGACGGGAAACACGCCGTTTGGTCCGGCAAGTTCGTTGAATTTGAAAGAATATATGGATTACGATATGCGTAACTATATGAAGGACTATTGGAAAAACAAAGGTGCCGGCTATGCAGGAGGTCCCAACGCACGAGGCAGCGGCATCATTCCGCAGATTAAGGTTGGTGGCGAAATATTTGAATCCATTTTCGGCAGCAACGTCATTGATATCAGGCCTTCCGGTAGTGCGGAATTGATTTTCGGCATTATTCATCAGAACAACAAGAATCCGAATCTTCCGGTTAAGCAACGTAAACGTACAGATTTCAACTTTGATGAAAACATCCAGCTGAACTTGGCTGCCAAAATCGGTGACAAGATTGAGTTCAACCTCAACTATAACACAGAAGCCACATTCGATTGGGAAGGAGAGCAGCTGAAGTTGAAGTATGAAGGCAAAGAAGACGACATTCTTCAATTATTGGAATTTGGTAATATCACAATGCCGCTCAACAGCACGTTGATTACGGGAAGCCAGACCTTGTTTGGCGCAAAGACATCCCTTAAATTCGGCAATTTGACTGTGACCGCCGTGGCATCCGAAAAGGAATCCGAAACAAAGACCATTACTATCAGCGGTGGTGCACAGAAAAACGAATTTTATTTTCGGGCGGACGAATACGATGAGAACAAGCACTTCTTCTTAGGTCAATTTTTCCGCGATCATTACAATCAATACTTGGAAACCTTGCCATTGGTGGGGTCTCCTATCGTTATTACCAAGATTGAGGTTTGGCGTACTACCATTGGTGCCGCCACCACCGAAAACCGCAACATCATTGCGTTTACCGACTTAGGCGAAAGCAACCCCAGTTCCCCATATATCCAAAAAAACATCGGAGTCCACAATGACTATCCTGACAACAACCTCAACAACTTGATTGTGGGAAATCCCTACGCTTCGGCTTATTTGGATTCGAGCCAACTCCGTGACCTTTCCACTGTCAACAACTACTTACGTACCAAGGGAATGTCATCGGGAAGCGACTTTGAAAAAGTGGAAAGTGCCCGATTGCTGAACAGCTCTGAATATACGTTCAATGCCAAGTTGGGTTTCATCTCATTGAACACCGCGCTTTCCGCCGACCAGGTATTGGCCGTTGCTTTCCAATACACTGTTATCGGTGACGACCACGTTTATCAAGTCGGTGAATTTTCCAACGAAGTAAGTTCTCCCAACTGCATCAGAGTCAAGTTATTGAAAAGCACGAACCTCAATACCAAGTCGCCTTTATGGAACTTGATGATGAAGAACGTTTATAGCTTGAACGCTTATCAGGTTGCGGAAAAGGACTTCCGTTTGAATATTTTATATACTGGTGATGAAGAAGGCATTCCTAACGGATTCTTCAATAAGGGTTCACAAAAAGGTATTGCCTTGATCAAATTGTTGGGATTAGATCGATTAAATCAACAAAAAGACCCATCTCCTGATGGTATTTTCGACTTTATTGACGGCGCGGCCGTGCAAGGTGGTACCATTAACGCAACCAACGGTAAAATCTACTTCCCCACCGTCGAGCCTTTTGGTAAAGACTTGCGTGCGGTGTTGACAGAACCGGAAATTGCCGACAAGTATGCCTTCGACTCGTTGTATACGATGACCAAAACGATGGCGCAACAGTTCACGAGCAAGAACAAATACTACATTGAGGGTTCGTATTCTTCCTCCTACGGCTCGGAATTTTCGTTAAACACCTTTAATGTTCCCGAAGGTTCGGTAAAAGTGGTAGCCGGCGGTCTAACCTTGACCGAAAACGTCGATTATACCGTCAACTATAGTATGGGGACAGTATCCATCATCAACGAAGGTATCTTAAATTCAGGGACCCCTATCACCATTACCGTTGAAGACAAAAACAACTTTTCGGTGACCAAGCAGCGAATGTTAGGTGCGACTTTGGATTATCGTTTTTCGGATAATTTCAACATCGGAGCCACCTTCATGAACTTATACGAAAAGCCCTACACACAAAAAGTCAACTATGGCAATGAACCCATCAACAACTTCATTTGGGGTATGAACACGTCTTATCGGACTAAAGTTCCCTTTATCACGAAATTGGTGGATTTCTTACCTTTCCATAGCACAACGACCGAATCGAACTTTTCTTTAGATGCCGAGTTTGCGCATTTTGTTCCGGGGCACAACCGCGCCATCGGCAAAGACGGCACCACCTACATCGACGACTTTGAATCATCCAAGTCAACGGTTGATTTGAGGACTTTTACCAACTGGGTTTTGGCATCTACCCCACAAGGGCAACCCAACCTGTTTCCAGAAGCGAACACCAACACCAATGCCAGCGAAACAAGGCAACTGGCTTACGGATACAACCGTGCGAAATTGGCGTGGTACATCATCGACCCGTTATTCTACAACAACAATAGTTATACGCCTTCGCACTTGACCAAGGAAGACTTGTCACTCCCCTACTCTCGTGCGGTATATGAACCCGAATTATTTCCCTACAAAGAAAGAGAAAGCGCGGCACAATCCACCTACATTTCCGTTTTCAACATGGCCTTCTATCCTTCAGAAAGAGGACCTTACAACTATGACGTGGATGGCAGCGAAGGTCTTTCGCGAGGTGTCAATTCTGATGGTAGTTTGAAAGACCCGAATACACGTTGGGGCGGTATTATGCGAAAAATGGACAATACGGATTTTGAAGCGGCCAACTACGAATACATTGAATTCTGGATGATGGACCCCTTCATTGACAATCCTACCCATACGGGCGGTAAGCTTTATTTCAACTTGGGTGACATCTCGGAAGACATCTTGCGAGACGGCAAGAAGTTTTTCGAAAACGGACTTCCCACCGACGGTTCCGACACAGATATTGAATACACGGTTTGGGGACGTGTTCCTACCACCCAGGTTATCGTCAACGCCTTCGACAACAATACAGCTACCCGTAGATTCCAGGATGTGGGTTATGATGGTTTGGACAATGATGCCGAAGCCCTGTACCGCAGTTCCTATTTGGAACGCCTGGCCAACGTTGTAGATGCCGACGCCCTTGCCGTAGCCGCAGCCGACCCTTCTACCGATGATTACCACTACTTCAGAGGCGGTGATTACGATGCCTTGGAATTGGGCATTACCGAACGCTACCATTACTATAACAACCCGGAAGGAAACTCTCCCACCGACGAACAGAGTCCAGAATCATACCCAACCTCGGCCACCAGCCTTCCTAACGTGGAAGACGTGAACAACGACAACACCTTGAGTGACGAAGAAAAGTATTATCAATATGTCATTGATTTGACTCCAGATAAGATGGTCGTAGGACAAAACTACATCAACGACATTTACGATGCGACGCCGGAAGCCCTTCCAAACGGCACTTCACCCAAGACAAAATGGTATCAGTTCCGTATCCCTATCAAGAACCCAGACAAAGTGGTGGGTGCGATTAATGGATTCAACTCCATTCGTTTTATGAGGGTATTTATGAAGGACTTCGCCGAACCCATCATCTGTCGTTTCGCCACCTTTGAATTGGTTCGAGCGGATTGGCGTTCCTATAATCAACCCTTATTTGAAGAAGGTGACTACGTGAGCAACACCGGTGACGAAAACACCTCTTTCTATGTGGGAACAGTAAGTTATGAAGAAAACGCCAATAGAACACCCATCCCTTACGTTTTGCCTCCGGGCATCGAAAGAGAGCAGGGATATGGCGGCACCCAGGTATATCTTACCAACGAACAGGCCTTGACGATGAAAGTCGTGGATTTGGCTGATGGTGATGCCCGCAGCATCTATAAAAGTTGCGATTACGATATGCGTCAATTCAAGAGACTGAAAATGTTCATTCACGCGGAAAGCGTACATTCTTCCGGTGATTTGAAAAAAGGCGATGTTACCGTATTCCTTCGTTTGGGTAGCGACTTCAGTGACAACTATTACGAATATGAAATTCCTGTTGATATTACCCCTTGGGGTTGCGGTTCTGATACCACTCGGATTTGGCCTATAGACAACAGATTGGACATCTTATTGGATTCATTGGTGGCCATTAAGCAAATGAGAAATATTGCCATTCGTCGAAATGAACACGTCAGCAACCAAACACCGTTCTACTATTACCTTGATAACGGAGCACGCGTAACGGTAGTCGGTATGCCTAATTTGGCGGAAGTGACCACCATTATGATTGGTGTTCGTAATCCTAAGAAGAAGACCATCAGCGATGGCGACGATATGTTAGCCAAATCTGCCGAAGTATGGGTCAACGAATTACGACTTTGTGGCTTTGACAAACAATCGGGGGTGGCTGCCTTGGCAAATATGCGATTGAACTTGGCCGACTTAGGCGATATCTCGTTCTCTGGTTCGTACTCCTCTGCCGGATTCGGGACCTTGGATCAATCTGTAACCCAAGTCAAGAAAGAATCCAACACCAACATTGACGTGGCCACCAATATCGATGCCGCTAAATTGTTGCTTCCCGACAAATGGAACGTGAAGATTCCTGTTCACTACGACTACTCTCTCAATGTCATCACCCCAGAATACAACCCACTTAATCCTGATGTCAAACTCAAAGAAGACCTGAAGTTGTACGACAACGCCTACGAACGCGATTCTTTACGAAAAATGACAACAAGCCGCGTGGTAAGACACAACGTCAACTTGATGAATGTTCGTAAGGAAAGAGATTACAGCAAACCCATCAAAATCAGACCTTGGGATATTGAAAACTTTGATGTTTCCTATTCTTATTCCCAAACAAAAAAGAGCGATGTGGACGTGGAATTTGACAATGAAGTACATCACTTTGGCGAACTTGGCTATACCTACAATAACAATCCTAAAAACATTCGACCTTTTGCCCGGGCCAAAGGACTCAATTCAAAATGGTTGCAACTAATCAAGGATTTCAACTTCAACCCACTTCCCAAACTCTTCACCTTCAGAACTTCTGTCGATCGTGATTTAAACTCATTCAAATACAGACCCAAGAGCAAGGGTAACATCGTACTGGACACCAGCTTTGTCAAGGCCTTTAACTGGACACGCACCTACGCCTTGAACTGGGACCTGGCACAATCATTAAAACTTGAATATAATGCCAACGCCATCGCCCGTATTGACGAACCGGACGGATTAATTGCCACCAAGGTGAAGAGGGATTCCGTATGGAAAAGTTTTGGTAGAGGCGGTCGAACCAACAATTTCTATCAGAAAGTAAGTTTGTCGTGGCAAATTCCTATCAACAAATTCCCGGTTTTCAATTGGCTTACTGCCAACGTACGCTATACTGGTGATTACACCTACACGGGATCGTCATTAGCCTTGGCCTATTTGGGAAATACCATTCAGAACTCCAATAGCTATCAGGGAAGTGCAAACGCCAACTTTGTATCATTGTATAATAATATTCCTTATTTAAAGAAAATTAATCAAAGTCAATCCCTTATTAACGACAACACGAAAAATGCAAAAAGCAAAGGCCAAGACGGCAAAAAACGAGGAGTGAGCGAGGATGACAATTCGAAAGACAAAAATAGCAAAGGCAAGAAAGGCAAGGACAAAGACGGCCGGGATTCGTTGAAAAACGAGGTTAATGTCGGCAAAATCATCTTAGACGGATCTTTGCGTTTCTTGATGATGTTGCGAAACGCTTCCGTAAACTACACGCAAGGCAACGGAACTATCTTGCCGGGCTTTATGTATTCGCCGAATATGTTGGGTTTGAGTTTCGCAGGCAAAGGTGCCCCAGGCTTCCTATTTGTCTTCGGTGGACAGCCGGACATCCAGTCCATTGCGGCCGACAAACGTTGGTTAACCACCGACTCCTTAATGAATTCCGCCTTCCAAAAGCGTAGAAATGAAACCTTTAACTACCGAGTAACCGTAGAACCTTTCAAGGATTTCAGAATTGACGTTACCGGTAATATGAATAAATCTGAAACCTATACTGAATATTTCCGATCGTATTCCGATGGCCACGTGGATCACTTCACCCCTGTCACCAACGGTAGTTTCAGTATGACCTTTGTCGGATTGGCCACCTTCTTCAAGAATGGAGACGAAGTCTTTGAGACATTTATGAATTCAAGACAATACTTGGCAGAAAAGATTGCGGCCGAAAATCCCAATTCACAAGGTTACGACCCCGAGACGGGCTATCCGACGGGTTACAACGGCGTAGCACAAGAAGTATTAACCAATGCGCTCTTAGCCGCTTACGGAGGTCGAAAAGTGGAAAAGATGAATGTTAAGAACACCTTCCCGAAATTCCCGTTGCCTAACTGGAGAATCAATTACAACGGATTGACCAAGATCAAGGGCGTCAACAAAGTGTTCCAGTCATTCTCTATCAACCACGCCTACACCTCTACCTATACCGTGGGCGGTTTTACCACCAATGCCCTTTATAGGGAAGACGGATCGGGATATTCTATGGTTCAAAACACCTTGGGCAACTTCATCCCAAAACTTGAATTTTCGCAAGTCAGCATTCAGGAAAGTTTCTCCCCTCTTATTGGCGTGGATATGACTTTCAAAAACAGCTTGCTGCTTAAGGTTGAATACAAACAATCGCGAAACGTTTCCTTGAGTTTCACCAATAACCAGATTACCGAAACCACATCGGGCGAATTAGCCTGCTCGGCCGGTTATCGTTTCAAGGATTTGAAAATCGGCTTCGTCTTCTCCGGAATGAAGCGTCAAGTGGTCAGCGACTTGAACTTAACCGCCGGTTTCGGTCTCAAGATGAACAAGACTGTTCTTCGTAAGATTGTCGAAAACATCAATCAGATTTCAGCCGGTATGACCACGATGACCATCAATTTTGCCGCCGACTATCAAATCAGCAGTCGTGTCGGCTTAAAATTCTATTACGACCAAGTTATCAATCGTCCAGAAATATCGAATCAATATGACAATATGAATTTTGAAACCGGTATTAGTGTTAGATTGATGTTAAATCAATAGTTTACCACGTTTTTCTATTCATATTGATATTGTATCAACATAAAAACATAGCACAATGACTTCAAACGAAATTCGCACCGCATTTTTGAATTTTTTCCAATCTAAAGAGCATAAAATTGTTCCTTCCGCCCCCATGGTCATCAAAAACGACCCGACATTGATGTTTACCAATGCCGGAATGAACCAATTCAAAGACATTTTCTTGGGCAACTCACCCATCAAGATGCCCCGTGCCGCCGATTCTCAAAAATGCCTGCGTGTTTCCGGTAAGCACAACGACCTAGAAGAAGTAGGCCGCGACACCTACCACCACACCATGTTCGAAATGCTCGGAAACTGGTCCTTTGGCGATTACTTCAAAAAAGAAGCCATTGACTACGCCTGGGAATTTCTAACTTCGGTGATGAAACTGAATCCTGAAAGACTTTATGCCACCGTTTTCCAAGGCGATGAAAAAGACAAAACCGAAGCCGATCTCGAAGCCAAGGAATATTGGAAAGCGCACCTTCCAGAAAATAGAATCCTTTTTGGCAACAAAAAAGACAATTTCTGGGAAATGGGCGAAACTGGTCCTTGCGGTCCCTGCTCCGAAATTCACATTGACTTGCGCAATGACGATGAAAGAGCCGTCATTGACGGAGCAACCTTGGTCAACAAAGACAACCCTTTAGTCATTGAAATCTGGAACCTTGTGTTTATGCAGTACAACCGCATCAACTCGGGAGAACTGCTGCCATTGGCCCATAAACACGTGGATACCGGAATGGGCTTTGAACGTCTTTGTATGGCCGTTCAAAATAAAAAATCCAACTACGACACCGACGTATTCCAGCCACTCATTCAAAAATTGGCTCAACTGTCGCATACCCAATACGGTCAAAAAGAGGATACCGACATTGCCTTGCGCGTGATTGCCGACCACCTGCGTGCGGTAAGTTTTGCCATTGCCGACGGCCAATTGCCATCAAACAACGGCGCGGGTTACGTAATTCGTAGAATTTTGCGCCGTGCCATCCGATACGGTTTCACCTTCCTAAATATCAAGGAAGCGTTTATATACACTTTAGTTAACGACCTGGTTCAGCAGATGGGCGACCAATTCCCCGAATTGAAAGCACAGCAAAACCTGATTGAAAAAGTGATGCACGAGGAAGAAAACTCCTTCCTCAAAACGCTGGATTCGGGTATCGCCAAATTTGAAAACTACTGCGGCAAATTAGCGGGTAGCAAAACCATCGACGGTGCTTTCGCCTTCGATCTTTTCGACACCTACGGATTTCCCATCGACTTAACCCAGTTAATGGCTTCTGAAAAAGACCTCAGCGTGGATATGGACGGATTTCAGAAAGGATTGGCTGAGCAAAAACAACGCTCAAGATCTGCTGCCGCCGTTGAAACCGAAGACTGGATTGAACTCATTCCCGACGTTATTCAGACAGAATTTGTGGGTTACCATCAATTGGACTGCGAAGTGAGAATCGTGAAATTCAGAGGAGTTAAGAGCAAAGGCAAGCAACTCTTCCAAATTGTTTTGGACAAAACCCCATTTTACGCGGAAATGGGCGGACAAGTGGGCGATACCGGCGTTTTGGAATCCGTGAACGAGAAAATCAATATCATCAACACGACCAAGGAAAACAACCTCATCATCCATTCTACCAACGCCTTAGCCGACAATATGGAATGCGGTTTTATGGCCAAGGTCAACCCCGAAAAACGTTTTGCCAGCCAAAACAACCACTCCGCCACCCACCTACTCCACTATGCTCTTAGACAAGTCTTGGGAACGCACGTGGAGCAAAAAGGATCGTTGGTTTCGCCTGACAGACTTCGTTTTGACTTCTCTCATTTCTCAAAAATGAATAAGGAAGAAATTGAAAAGGTTGAACAAATCGTCAATCAATTGATTCGAAATAACAATCCACTACAAGAATATATTGACACCCCGATTGAAGAAGCCAAGAAGATGGGTGCGATGGCATTATTTGGAGAGAAATATGGCGATAAGGTCCGTGTCATCAAATTTGGCGACTCCATTGAATTGTGCGGTGGTACGCACACGCCGGCCACGGGCAATATTGGCTTCTTCAAGATTATTTCGGAAGGTGCCATTGCTGCGGGCGTAAGACGTATTGAAGCCGTAACTGGAGTTCAGGCCGAGAATTTGGTTTTGGAGCAGCAGCAGTTGATAGAAGACGTGAAAACGATGCTTGGCAACACCGACGTACTTCGTGCCATTGAGAAGATGATGCAAGAAAACGAAAAAGCCAAGAAGGAAATCGAACAATTTGAAAAGGAAAAAATCGCGGCATTTTCCAACGAAATGAAAAATGCGATGACAGACGTCAATGGCATTCACATCATCAGTGCCATCCGCGACATGAATCCTGACAGTATGAAGCAGACAGCCTATAACCTGCGCACCAGCACGGAAAAATTGGCCATTGTCTTTGGCACCAAAGCCAGTGACAAACCCAGTTTGATTGTGGCCTTATCCGACGACTTGGTCGCAGCTGGTTTGAATGCGGGCGAGCTCATTCAGGGCGGGGGCGGCGGACAAGCTTCATTGGCTACTGCCGGTGGCAAGAACCCAGCCGGTTTGGAAGACGCCGTGAAGCAGCTGATTGCGAACGTCACGAAGTAGTGAACTGTGAACAGTGAGCTGTGAACTGTGAACTGGAAATTGTGAGTGGTAAGTAGTGAGCAGTGAAATGTGAAGTGTGAAGTGTGGTCTGGAAAACGGAAATTAGGAATTGCGGATTGTGGTTTGTAACCAGTTAGTTGAGGACAATAATATCAGATAATCAACCAAAAATGTGAAAAAAATTGAGTTTTGGTTAGAAATATGATTTTATTTTTAACCAAAAACATGAAATTTAAGCAGTTTTGGTTGTGAAAGGGACTATAGAGAGCTTTAATGCCTGACATCTATTTTGAAAAGCCAATTTACCACATTGACCCGCTATCT
>JAKSMH010000060.1 GCA_024400715.1 Bacteroidales bacterium
TAGCATCCGCCGTATTTTCCGAAAAATCCCTCATTGTTCGGATAGTTTTTCAAAAAGGGTACTCAATGGTTCATATCTGCCAATGGCAAGCGCTGCTCCCGCTTGCACTGCAAATCGGAATATCTCACTTGTTTTCCCATCAATCATAAGTAAAACATCCTCTTCTTTTACATCATTCGGATTCCAATATGCGAACTCAACATCCAATGCCTCTCCGGAAATTAATTTTCGATTCAAATCAGTTTGCATCGCATGAACCAAACGCAACACAAGATCCGGAGCAAAACCATAATCCGTCAATTTGCAAAGGATATCGATTGCCCATCCCTGCTGAATATCTCCGCATAAAATTGCAAAAGATTTGCCAAACGCCTCGCACTCGCTATAGGTTGCCTGCCGAAATGCCGTTTCCGCATACTTTTGAAGAAATATATGCGAGGTGGGACGCCCGCGTCGAATCTTATCCTGATCAATAATATCATCATGAACCAATGTCCAATTATGATATATTTCCACCGCGACTGCCGCTGGAAGAGCTGTTTCTACATCTCCATTCAGCATGCCGCATGTCCATAACAACAATGTTGGACGAATTCGTTTTCCTCCATGTTCAGGATAATCAACAACCGCCTCCGCCAGTTCAATTGGAACAATTTGTTCTGCAAATGAATCGTTTTCTATAAAATCTAAAACACTGTCCGATATTTTTTTTATTTCCGAATCAAAATCTATGAACCCCATATATTCTCCTTCTTCAAGAAAAAAAGTTGCAATTATATTACCTTATAATTGAACATTTGTCAAGTGAATTCTTGAAAACATATTAAAATCTTTCTTGAAATCATGTTTTGCAAAGGACAATAGGCAAAACGAAAAGTCATCTCATTGAACTGAAAAAAAATAAAATTTCAAGATAACAATCAGATGACCTTAAAATAAAAAAAACTAACTCTACCATATATCAAAAAGACAAATACCAAAATGATTTGTCGTAATGACAGTATTTTCAAAACTTTTATTTTATGAGCGTACCACGGAATAAAAGTGGTTTTTCTTCTGTAGTTGGAAGAAGATCCGGTCCAAAATAAAATCCAGTATGAGTTGGTTGATTATAGCATGTATTTTGAGAAGCGACACTGTTTCGATAAACGGGCTCCTGCAAAAATGTATGAAAACGATATTTTGTAGGAATTGTAGAGACATAAAGTCTCAAATGTTCATTATCATTTGTTCGCATCAAGACTTCTTCACGCCAATCGCCAACAATATCACAAGAAAGGCATGGATTAGATTTGCTCCCATTGTTTGCAGAACAGCCTTGGAATATCATAAGATTTTTGCAACGTCCTGTTTCCCAATCGAATTTGGAAACAGTATTACCATTAAGAAGTTCACGCAATAAATCTCCATCCCACCAAACAGCAAAATTTACAGGAAGATTGGATGGTCCTGTCAAAGTAGAAGAGTTTGGATCGCTATAAACTCCGGAAACAATCTTTCCTTTGATATCACGAAAACCAATTCCACCTCCTGCCCACATTTCAACTCCAGGGTTGAGCATATCAACGTCAGCAGCCATACAACGCCCAACATCAGAACCATTCTTCACCTGCCAAATTATCTTTCCTGTGGCTAAATCCCGGAATGTAACTCCATCCCTTTTGTTTTCATGGCAAAAGAAACCTTGAAGTCCATCAAATTCAGGCGAAAACTGTGTAATATGCATGGCATCGCCATGACCAAGTCCGGTTGTATACAACCCCTTTCCGTTATGATCAATCGTACAAGAACCATAAACAATCTCATCGCAACCATCATGATCAACATCTGCCGCAAAAACATTATGATTTCCTTGTCCTTCATATCGACGTCCATCTTTAAGCGAGTCAAACACCCACTTAACCACAAGTTTCTTACCATCCCAATCGTATGCGGCAAGAACGGTTCGTGTATAGTATCCACGACACATGACTGCACTGGCACGCTTTCCGTCAAGAAAAGCAATACAAGCAAGATGCCGATCACTGCGATTGGCATAATTATCTCCCCAATCCATCATATTTCCACGTGGGGGAATATAATCAACTGTATCCAATGCTTTTCCTGTCAAACCATCAAAAACAGTCAAAAATTCAGGACCAGAAATAATACGACCGCGATTTCGAGTTCCGGCAGGATTAATTCCTGTTTTTTTGAAATCCACTGCAGGCACTTGTTCCATATCACTGCCAGGTTCAACGTAATTTGCTTTTGAATCACCAATTACTTTTCCGAGACCATCAACTGTGCCATCAGCCGTCTTGCAAATCATTTCCGCTTTTCCATCGTGATCAAAATCATAAACAAGAAACTGGGTATAATGAGCACCTGCACGAATGTTTTTACCTAAATCAATACGCCAAAGCTGTTTTCCATTAAGTTTATAACAATCAATAATGACATTGCCAGTATAACCATCATGAGCATTATCATGAGAGTTGCTGGGATCCCATTTCAAGACAATTTCCATCTCTCCATCACCATCCATATCCCCCATGGAACAGTCATTCGGAGAGTAGGTATATTTATCCCCTGCAGGAGTCACGCCATCAGCTGGTTTATTCAAAGAAATATCAATATATCCAACAGGAGCGTCATCTGCCATTTTAAAGGATGAACCTATCTCTGAAACTTCCTTTCCGTCAATCACGGATTTCACCATATATTCACCGCCCTTGGAATTCTTATCCACAACGAAGGTAACATCAGAAATAGGAGACTTGTTTATTTTTTGTCCATCGCGATATACATTAAATGCGACACCAAAAGGATCGTCTTTCAAATAACGCCAAGACACAAAAACCTCTTCGGTATTTTGACGGATTGCAATAACGCCTCGACCAAGTTTCTCCATTTCAAGTTTGGAATAATCGTATGATGTCGGCATTTTAAAAATTCTTGCATTCGCAAGATTATTGTCAACAGCGGCAACAGAAGAAATACTTTGAGAAAACAATATTGCCGCAAAAGAAGCAACATATCTTAAAGAAGGCATAAATGAATGTCTGATCATAATAAAAACACCTGATTGTTAAGTTATTATTTATTTTTTAAGATTGTACCACGAAAATAAATGGTTTCCCCAGTTTTATTGGGAATAAGATCCTGTCCGAAATAGAATCCTGTATGTGTCGGCTGGTTATAACAGTTGTTCTGACCAGCAAGGGAATTTCTATAAACAGGTTCCTGCAAGAATGTGTGAAAACGGTATTTCGTAGGAATTGTGGAAACATAAAGACGAAGATGTTCATTGTCTTCCGTACGTAAAAGGACTTCTTCACGCCAATCTCCGAAAATATCAGCAAGAAGACACGGGTTGTTTTTTGTGCCGTTATTGGACATACAACCATCAAAATTCACAAGTGTATCGCATTTCCCGGTTTTCCAGTTAAATTTGTCAATTTGAACCTTGTCATAAAGTTCCCGAAGAAGATCTCCATCCCACCATACCGCGAAATTTACTGAAAAATTCGATGGCCCTTCCAAAGATGTTGAATCAGACGCATTAATAATGTTGTAGAGAACATTTCCTTTCACATCACGGAAACCGAGACCACAACCAGCCCACATTTCAACGCCACGACTTGTGGGGTCAACATCAGCAGCCATGCAACGACCAACATCCACATTACCTTTAAAGTGAACTATTATTTTCCCTGTTTTCAAATCACGGAAAGTAACGCCATCTCTGCGGTTCTCATGACAGAAAAATCCTTGCAATCCGGGAAAATCAAGAGAAAACTGAGTGATATGCATGGCGTCTCCATGACCAAGTCTGGTACTATATAATCCTGTGCCATCATGATCAATTGTACAAGAACCATAAATAATTTCATCACAACCATCTCCATCAACATCGGCGGTATAGAAATTGTGGTTCCCCTGACCTGCATAAGCTCCATTACCATTCTGACTGGAATCGAATGTCCACTTTTCTTTCAGTTTTTTTCCATCCCAATCGTATGCGACAAGAACAGCACGCGTATAGTATCCACGGCAAATGATAGCACTTGGATGCTCCCCGTCAAGATAACCAACACCAGCAAGGAAACGATCACAACGATTGCCATATCCATCCCCCCATATTCTTGAAATTTCCTGACTATTGGCTCCACGACTAGGTTTGTAGTCAATCGTATCCATGGCAGCTCCGGTCTGACCGTTGAAAATCGTCAAATACTCCGGGCCTTCCAAAATACGCCCGTTTTCATTGCGATAATCTTTTTTTGCATCACCAATTGCTTTCCCTGTTCCATCAATGGTCCCATCTGCCGTCTTACAGATTAATTCAGCTTTGCCACAACCATCAAAGTCATATACCATAAACTGCGTATAGTGAGCCCCTGCCCGTATATTTTTTCCAAGATCAATCCGCCAAAGTTGTTTTCCATTGAGTTTATAACAATCAAGGTAAACATTGCCCGTATAGCCATTATGCGCATTATCATGTGCATTAGTAGGATTCCATTTCAAGATTATTTCCATTTCTCCATCACCATCGACATCGGCGGCTGAACAATCATTCGGTTCATACGTATAAACTTCGTTTTTCGGTGTACTTCCTCCTTTTGGACGGTTCAATTCAATATCAATATACCCATGGGGAGCTTTATCTGGCAATGTCCATGCTACAGAATGCTCTTTCTTTTCTTTTCCGTTAATGACCGGATTCACTGAATAAACACCCCCTCGAGAATTTTTATCAACAAAAAAAGTTACATCGGAAATAGGAGATGAATTTATTTTTTTACCATCTCGGTATACATTGAACGCAGTTCCAAACGGATCCACGCTCAGATAACGCCATGTAACAAAAACATTGCCCTTGTCTTGAAGAACAGCAATAACGCCTCGTCCCAATCTTTCCATTTTTAATTTAGAATAATCATATCCTGTCGGGGCAGGAAATTCCTTTGCATCAACCGGCTTTTGAATATTTTGAGAAAAAGAACAGCTGGAAGTCGTAAGCACCAGCATTGCAAGCATAAATGATTTTATATTCATGATTAAAATTTCCGTTTTTCTAAGTTTTGAAATATATTAGATTGTTGGGGGGATATTTTGTTATTCTTTATTTTTTTCACTTGTCAAAACCGTACCTCGGAAAATCACTTGTTTTCCTTTTGAAGGAATAAGGTCTGAACCAAAATAACAACCAGGCTGGGTCGGCTGATTGTAAGCAGTATTTTCCGCGGCAAGACTGTTTCTATAAACAGGGTCTTGCAAGAACGTGTGAAAACGATATTTTGTTGGAATAGTAGAAACATATAAACGAATATGCTGATTGTCTTGTGTACGCATCAAAACTTCCTCTCGCCAATCACCAAAAATATCACCTTGAATACAAGGATTGGATTTTGAACCATTATTGGACACACATCCTTGGAAAGTCATAATTGGCACGACTCGCCCAGACTCCCAATCAAGTTTGGTAACAGTATTTCCATCCAAAAGTTCACGAAGGAGATCTCCATCCCACCAAACAGCCATATTAACGAAAAGACGCGGTCCAACAGGTTCGTTTGCACCCACAGGAGTATAAAGCGTTTCAACACGCTTCCCATAAATATCACGAAAAGATATCCCGCTACTTGCCCACATTTCAACACCGGGATTCAACGGATCAACATCCGCAGCCATACATCTTCCAACATCAGAATTACTCTTTGCCTGCCATAATATCTTACCTGTTGCTAAATCTCGAAATGTTGCACCATCTCTTTTGTTTTCATGACAAAAAAATCCTTGCAATCCCGGAAGATCAAGTGAAAACTGCATAATATGCATTGCATCACCATGGCCAAGTCCGGTACTGTACAAGCCTTTTCCATTGTGATCAATTGTACACGATCCATAAACAATTTCATCACAACCATCTCCATCTATATCTGCGACACGCAGATTGTGGTTACCTTGTCCAGCATAAGCACGATTCCCTGGTTCATTAGAATCAAAAATCCATTTTTGTTTCAATTTTTTTCCATCCCAATCGTATGCGACAAGAACAGCTCGAGTATAATATCCACGGCACATAATGGCACTTGGATGTACTCCATCAAGAAAGCCTATTCCCGCCAAATAACGATCACAACGGTTCCCATAGTCATCCCCCCAAATTTTTTTTATATCGTCTCCACGTCCAGGATAATAATCAACCGTATCCATAGCAGCACCAGTTTTTCCATTGAAAACAGTCAGAAATTCAGGACCATCAAGAGCTCTTCCGTTACGATTGCGATAATCTTTTTCTGCATTACCAATGGTTTTCCCCATGCCATCAACAGTTCCATCAGCCGTTTTACAAATCATTTCAGCACTGCCATCCTGGTCAAAATCATATACCATAAATTGCGTATAATGGGCTCCGGCACGGATATTTTTTCCAAGATCAATACGCCATAAGCGTTTCCCATCAAGACGATAACAATCTATAAATACATTGCCTGTATAACCATTTTGGGCATTGTCATGAGAACGTCTTCGACAAGCTCATGTCGCGTCCCAATCGCAACGATTTCACCCAATCGCTTGCATCCATAAAACGCAGCGTTGCCGATGCATCTAACGCTCGACGGAAGCATCACAGCCTCAAGCCCGCCGC
>JAKSMH010000061.1 GCA_024400715.1 Bacteroidales bacterium
TATTTGACAAAATGGCCTTCAGAGCGAAGAACAACAACATCACGATACAAACCGCAAACAAGAAGTAGCCTAACATTACAGTAACATTCAACAATTTGCCGTTAGAGATGTAGTTTTTAACATCTGATTGCAACAAAGCCAAATCTTCAGCCTTTTTATTATCTGAAACGACCTGGTTAACAGCATCGGCTTGATTAACCAAAGAATTATAAGCCTTATTGTAGGTTTTTTCCTTGATGTAATCTTGTTTAATCACGCTGTATTCTTTTTCCAAGGTAGCTACATAGGATTCAAGATTTTCAAAAGCAGCAACACCTGCAAAGCCGTCAACATATTTTTGTTGGTCATCGGCTTTTGCGAACAAAGCTTTTGAATGTGTTGGGAAAGCGGCTTGATATTCTGCAAAAGACTCTTCGGTCAATTCATTTAATTCGACAATATAAGTATAGAGAATATCTTTTTGAACTTGGTGTGCTTTCAGTGTTTCTGAGAGCGTGGCGCCTTCGGTACGGTACTGTTCCACAAAGGCGGGGAGGTTTTCAGGAGTAGTGGCTTCAAACGCAGCAACCATTTCCGGGTTGTTGTCGTTGACCACGCGAGCCTCATTGTAGTTGGCCATCTTATCCTGATCAAACTTTGCCGCGAACATAATCGCAAAGATGCAGGTGATGATTGCCACTACAAATATTATTATTTTTACAATATTCTTCATGATAAAGAGTATTTTAAAATTGCAAACTCAATTAGTTGTTTTTGTTTTTAACCAAAATATCCATGAAGGAGATAGTGGCATTTTCCATATCGTTAACGATAGAGTCAATCTTTGACAAAATGTAGTTGTAGAAAATCTGAAGAATAATAGCGGTAATCAAACCGAATACGGTAGTCAACAAAGCAACCTTCATACCACCAGCAACAATGGTCGGAGAAATATCACCAGCGCGTTCGATATCATCGAATGCCTGAACCATACCTACTACTGTTCCCAAGAAACCGAGTGACGGAGCCAAAGCCAAGAACAAGGCAATCCAGCTCAAGTTGGTTTCTAAGCGGCCCATTTGAACTGCACCGTATGATTCAACTGATTTTTCAACTGAATCCAAACCTTCATTGTAACGATCCAAACCTTGATAGAAAACTGAAGCCAAAGGTCCTTTGGTATCACGGCAGAGTTCTTTTGCCTTTTCTACACCGCCAGTCTTAATGGCATCTTCTACCTTCTTTAATAATTTGCCTGAATTTACAGAAGCCAAGTTTAAATAAAATATTCTTTCGATAACCAAAGCCAAACCTAAAATCAAGCAGATCAATACTGGTGTCATCCACAAAGCACCACCTTGGATGTATTTTTCTTTCAAAACATAGTGCAAGCCTTGTTGTGGAGCTTCGTCAGCGTCTTCCATCAAAACGGCCTGTTCAGCGGGAGCTTCTTCTGGAGCGGCAACTGTTTCTTCTGTCTGTTCGGCAGAATTGTCAGTTTTTTGTTCATTTTGCGCAAACGCCATGTTTGCCATACCGAAGGTCAAAAAACCTGCAACGGTCAATAAAGCGATCAGTTTTTTCATAACGATTCTTCTGGTTTTTAATTAATGATTTTTGATATTTTCTTTCTTATTTTATTGATTATAAACGTTATAAAAAAGCGGAGAGAAAGGGATTCGAACCCTTGAAACGCTTTCGGCGTTTACACACTTTCCAGGCGTGCGCCTTCGACCACTCGGCCATCTCTCCTCTTAAATTTAGAGGGTGTAAAAGTACAAAAAAATTTCTTACGATTTTTGATTTATTTTCCAGTTTTTTCAATTTATGATGATTATTTTTATAAGTACTTGTATTTCAATGTGTTATAAATACTCACAAAAATAATTAACTTTTTTTAGAAAAAAAAATTTTTTTTTGGTCTTTACAATAAAATATTGGCGTACTTTTGCATAATTTTAATATTCTCAAATTAGAATAAACATTAAAATCATTTTATTATTAACCAACAAAAAAATTATCATGAAAAGAAACATTTTAGTTTTTGCTTTGATCGCAATCTTCGCATTGACTTTGTCATCATGCGGTAAAAAAGAAAAAACCAACACCGAAAAATTATGTATTGAAAAAGGTTGGGTACTTAAAGCCGCCACTGTTACCCCTGCAGTTCCTGTAGGCGAAGGTACAACTAACGATTGGTTTGCTGATTACTTGTACGACTATGAACAAGATGATATCATCATCTTCAATGCCAATGGTGGACAAACTATCAATCCTGGTAACAAAACTCCAGATGAAGAACAAGATGGTTACATTGAAAGCAAAGCTTCTACTTGGAAATTTAACAATGATGAAACTTCTCTCGAATTCCAAATCCCATTCTTCTACAACTTAGACGAAACTCCTGCTCGTACTTTTGATCCTGAATTCGAAACCGCTACTATCAGCAAACTTACTGAAACAGAATTAGTTCTTATCTACAACCGTAACATTAATTTTGCTAAAAACGGTGTTGAATACACTTGGACTTTAACTTATGCTCCTGCAAAATAATTGATTTATTAACATTATAAATTCACTTAAAAAAATCAAAACAATGAAAAAATTATTTTTAGTTTTATTGGCTGGCGCATTATTCGTCGCTTGCGGTAACAAAGCTGAAGAAGCTACTGAAGAAGTTGTTGCTGAAGAACCAGTTGTAGAAGAAGTTGTTGCTGAAGAACCAGTTGCTGAAGAAGTTGCTGAAGTTCCTGCTGAAGAAACAACCGTTAAGGAAGAAGCTACTAAGGCTGGCAAAGCTATCGCTAAGAAAGCCATCCAAAAAGGCGAAGAAGAAGCTGTTAAGGCTATCGAAAACGCTAATACTGAAAACACAGAAGCTAAAACTGTTCGTAGAAGATAATCAGTTTTTTGCTGAAAAAAAATGGGTGCTCTAACGAGCACCCATTTTTTTTGACCTATACGCCTATTTTTTGTGCCTTAACGCACCCTGATTTTCTGTCCCACACTTATCGTCGCATTGTTTTCCGTCATATTGTTCATCTGCAACAAGCGATTCAACGGAACTTTGTACTGCACCGAAATCCGATACATCGTTTCACCGGCTTTTACGATATGATATTGCACGGCAGAATCAACTTCATCAACAGGCTGCTTATTACCAGTCATAGGAATAGTCTTAGGTTTTTCCTGTTTTTCTACTACTTTCTTTTCTAAATCTCCCTCGTTTAATATCAACGTGTTATCCTTTAAATCCATCTCATCAAAATCAATAAATAAGTCCGGATTAAAACTTTCATTCATAAAGCGGGTTTCAAAATGAAGTATTTCCTCTCCAGATTTTCCTGACTTTCCAGAAACACCAAGAACATCTCCCGCGCGTAATATCTGACCTGGTTTCACCATAATGCGACTCAAATGCGCATAAACGGTTTCCAAACCATTGTAATGCCTTACGACCACTACTCTACCATAATCCCCGTAAATTTTTGCCATCCTGACCACCCCGTCAAAACAGGTCTTAACCGGAGCACCCGATTTTAACGTCAACTCCACACCGGGCTGACAGTAACCTTTCATTTCGCCATACACCGTTTTCAATTCGCCCATACAGGGAAATAAAAACGGATTGTTGTTGCTTTGGACCAAGATAATACGCAACGGATTACCCTCAAAAGGAATGTTCAACGGACGACTGCATAAATTCTCCGTATCCCAATATTTATCATATAACGCATAGCCTGGTATTTGATAGGTTTCGGATATAAAATCGGCATTGTCAGTATCTATTTCTTCCATTTCAACGGCAACAGATTTTGCACTATCACGCATAGCGGCATATTGACTTTGGGTGGAAATGTCCAAACCCTGCGCCTGAACAGCCATCGACAATAGTATAAAGAAAGAAATAGTAATTATTTTTTTCATCCAACAACTTTTAGTTCAACCATAAAATTTTCCAAGTTATTCTTCAATAATATTTTCTTCTTTGGGTTTCATAAATGAAGCTATCGCCAAAGCGACAATTGATACAATGATGATCATTACAGTTTGTCCAAGCCAGCCAATCCAACCGGCCGCCAAACCGGCTTCCTTGCTCACACCATACAACAAAAGCACCTGGGCCACCATCCAAGGATAAGCACCCAAGCCTCCTTGGGCCACCATATAGGCAACTGTACTCAAAATCAATACGGTAAAGGCGGGGGCAGGACCCAAAAAACGCAAAAAGTCAAAGGCGAAAAAGCAGACATAAGTACCTAAAAAGTACAAAAACCACATCAATAAAGTATAAAACACAAAGAGCCAAGGCCGCTTCAAGTCCTTGATAGAAACCAAGCCCTGCCAAATACCGACAAAAAAGTTTTTCACTTTCTCAAAAAACGAGATTTTACTCCATTTGCTTCTTGTTTTATAAATGACAAAAGCTAAAACGACCAACGCCGCTAACGCAATATACATTTTATAATTGGTTAGTATCGACATTCCCTTTTGCTGTAACCAAAGCCCCAAGGTCAATTGGGTGGATTCGTCAAGGACAATATTAGATAATAAAGACGTATTAACAACAATGACGATAATAAACAACACAAGCCAGCAAACAAGGTCAAAAGCACGTTCTGCCACCACAGTTCCCAGTGATTTTTCAAAGGGAACTTTTTCATAACGCTGTAAAAAAAAGCAGCGCAAAACTTCCCCAGCTCTTGGCAAACCCAAATTTCCCAAATAGCAAACCATTACGGAAAAAAATCCCATACTTTTTCGGACCCGATAACCCAAAGGTTCAATCATAACAATATTTCGCAAAGCCCTAACGAAATGGGCACACGCACCAATAAGCATAGACAGAATGATAAACATCCAACTTTGCGGATTATTGATGCCAATAAGCATTTCCTTTATCTTAGCATAATCCTCTGCGGTCATACCCCTCAAGGACAACCAAATAAAAAATACGCCAATCCCGACAAATATAACCAATTGTACCAGTGATTTTATTTTTTTGGGCTTAGATTTTTCTTTTTCAGCAAGCATTTTTTCTCAATTAATTGGCAAAAATACTAAATTTATCGGCATCGTTCTCCAATTACTTCGAATAATTTTTTATTTTTGCTCTATATATAATTTCAAAATCATGACTGCGCTAACTTATACCGATTATCACTTTCCGGGTCAACAAAAGGTTTACCACGGAAAAGTTAGAGACGTTTACACCATTAATGACAAATTAGTAATGGTCGCCACCGACCGCATTTCCGCATTTGACGTCATTCTGCCCAAAGGAATTCCGTGCAAAGGTCAAATATTGAATCAAATTGCCGCCAAATTTTTGGATGCGACGGCTGACATTTGCCCCAACTGGAAACTTTCCACTCCCGATCCAATGGTTACCGTTGGGCTTTGCTGCGAAGGGTTTCCCGTTGAAATGATTGTTCGCGGTTATTTATGCGGCAGTGCTTGGCGCAGCTACAAAAACGGTGCCCGCGAAATCTGCGGCGTGAAATTGCCAGAAGGAATGCGCGAAAACCAGAAGTTTCCACAACCCATCATCACGCCAACCACGAAAGCCGAACAAGGTCTGCACGATGAGGATATCTCCAAAGAGGAAATCCTGGCTCGCGGCTTGGTCAGTCCTGAAGACTACGCCATATTAGAAAAATATACTTTGGCCTTATTCCAACGCGGTTCTGAAATCGCTGCCCAAAAAGGTCTGATTTTAGTAGATACCAAATATGAATTCGGCAAACATAACGGTAAGATTTATTTGATTGACGAAATCCATACTCCGGATTCTTCCCGTTATTTTTATGCTGAAGGATACGAAGACAAGTTCGCTAAAGGCGAACCTCAGCGTCAACTTTCAAAGGAATTTGTCCGTGAATGGCTGATGGAAAACGGTTTTCAAGGCAAGGAAGGACAGCAAGTTCCCGAAATGACTCCCGAAATCGTCAACAACATCACCAATCGTTATATTGAGTTGTACGAACATATCACGGGCGACAAATTCCAAAAATGCGAAGACACCGACTTGCTCTCCCGCATTGAAAAGAACGTGTCTGAATTCTTAAAATAATAATTTCAAATTTAAATATTTATGACTGAAAAACTACAAACTTTGAGAGACAACGCCGCCATCAGATGGATTGCGTTGTTGCTGTTGGCGTTGGCCATGTTCTGCGCCTACATTTTTATGGACATCCTTTCCCCAATTAAGGAACTGATGGAATCAACCCGTGGTTGGGACTCCAAGGCTTTCGGAACTATGGAAGGAGCGGAAACGTTCTTGAACGTATTTGTGTTCTTCCTTATTTTCGCCGGTATTATCCTGGACAAGATGGGTGTGCGTTTCACCGCCATTCTTTCGGGTGCCGTGATGCTCACAGGCGGCTTGATTAAGTTTTACGCTATTTCTGAATATTTTATCGGCAGTTCTTTGGAAGCTTGGTTTACCAGCAACCTCAACTGGCACACAGGAATTGGTTTCATCGATGATGTTTTGCCATTCTATCAGGGAATGCCCGCATCAGCGAAACTTGCTGCCATCGGCTTTATGATTTTCGGTTGTGGTGCTGAAATGGGCGGTATCACTGTTTCACGTGGTATTGTAAAATGGTTTAAGGGACGTGAAACCGCTTTGGCTATGGGTTCCGAAAT
>JAKSMH010000062.1 GCA_024400715.1 Bacteroidales bacterium
TGAGGGATACTAAAGAGTCGCCGGATTGAAGACCTGCAACGGCGGCCGGGTAATCTTCCATAACCAAGTCGATGACAAACGGGAAGTTGAACATACAGAAACCGCCTTTGTCACCCGAGGCCAAAACGCGTTGACCGAAGTCCTTGGGAATGCTGACATCGCATAATTCGCCTTGTCGGTTAACCGTTACTTTATCTACGTCATCAATGAGTAGGGCGGTGGAGAAATCGCCGATGGTTTCGGGTACTTTCCCGTCAATAGATACGATTTTATCTCCGTTCAGAAATCCTATTTCTTGGGCGCATTCTGTGAATTGCATTCCGTATTTGGCTTCAGTAACCGGTATGAATTCTTCTCCGTAATAAGTCATTAGTCCAACATAGATGATAATGGCGGTGAGGAAGTTCATCAATACGCCGCCAACGATGATGAGCAGGCGCTGCCAAGCGGGTTTTGACCGAAATTCCCAAGGTTGGGGTTCGGCGGGAAGTTCGTTGGCCTTGGTAGTTTCGTCAACCATACCGACGATGGAGCAGTAGCCGCC
This sequence comes from Bacteroidales bacterium, assembly GCA_024400715.1. The sequence continues at coordinate 545 of JAKSMH010000062.1, forward strand.
CAAGGGCAGCCAGCCAATACCCCATTCCGTGGTTTCAGGATATTCCTTCCAGTCTTGTGGTGATTCTGAGGAGAAAAAGCTGAAACGAAATTTGTCCCCGCATTTTTTCATTCTCATAATGGAGAATCCGGGGTTGAAAAAAAGGTAAAATTTATCGACACGAGTATGAAAGATTTTGGCAAAAATAAAATGTCCTAATTCGTGAACAAAAACCAACAAGCTCAAACTGGCAATCAAGCCCAGGATCTGCATTCCAATTCCCATTTCTGTATTCTTTTATTTGTTATATGATTTTAAAATTCTATGTCTGACTTCTTTGTCTGTCTCCAAATATTCGTCAATGCTATTTGGTTTGCCGAAAGGCACTTCGGCCAATTGTTGCTCGATGATGGCCGGGATATCGGTGAATCCGATGCGGTCATTCAAAAACAGGGCCACCGCTACTTCGTTGGCAGCGTTCATCACGCAGGGACGGTTGCCACCTTCGCGAGATGCCTCGTAAGCAAGACGAAGGCAACGGAAAGTGTCCAGATCCGGTTTTTCGAAAGTGAGTGACGGATAATCCGCGAAATTGAGCCGCGGCATTTTGTTGGCCTCGCGTTGCGGATAGGTCAGCGCATACTGGATAGGCAACTTCATACTCGGGAGCCCCAATTGTGCCTTCACGGAACCATCGGCAAACTGAACCAGCGAATGGATGATTGATTGAGGATGTATCACGACTTCGATTTGATCCAAGGTTGCATCAAATAGCCATTTAGCTTCTATGACTTCCAGCCCCTTGTTCATCAAGGTGGCGCTGTCAATGGTGATTTTCGGCCCCATATTCCAGTTGGGGTGCTTCAAGGCCTGTTCTTTGGTTACGTTCTGCAAAAAGTCGAGATTCTTGCCGCGGAAAGGTCCGCCGGAAGCCGTGATGATAATCTTTTCCAAAGGGTTGTTCCATTCGCCGACCAGTGACTGGAAAATGGCGGAATGCTCAGAATCAACGGGCAAAATCGGTACGTGATGCTCAATGGCGAGTTGAGTCATCAGTTCGCCGGCCACGACTAATGTTTCTTTGTTAGCCAATGCAATGGGTTTCCCGCAGGAAATGGCACGATAGACGGGTCTCAAACCGGCAATGCCTACAATGCAGGACAACACAATGTTGATGCTGCTCATTCCCACAATGTCACATAACGACGATTCGCCGGCAAAAACCTTGATGTCGTCATCCCATAACTGCTCTTTGACGTATTCGTATCGGTTTTCATCAATAATGACCACGGCGTTGGGCTTGAATTTTTTGGCCTGTTTGATGAGCAGGTCGGCATTGGAATGGCAGGCCAACACCTCTACTTCCAGCAAATCAGGCAGTGCTTCAATCACTTCCAACGATTGAATACCCATTGAACCTGTAGATCCTAATAAACAAACTTTCTTTTTCAAGATTCTATCTTTTTAACTTGCAAAGATACAATATTTTTTTGAAGTGGTTGTTGACAGATTTTAAGTTAATGTCATTATTTTTGATTATCTTTGCGGCTGAAAATTATTAGATGCGTAATGCTAAGAATTTTCGCAAAATTACATACAGATAAACGTATAATTATTATGAGTGATCAAATCCGTGCCGGAGGTTTTAATATCTTACCAACTATTGTTAAAAACTTGTTGATTATCAATGGATTGATGTTTTTGGCAAAGATTGCCTTGGCAAATAAATTCGATTTGGACGCCATCTTTGGTCTGCACTATTTTGCTGCTTCTGATTTCCATCCCTGGCAGATTATCACCTATATGTTTATGCACGGTGACTTTGGTCATCTGTTTTTCAATATGTTCGCCCTGTGGATGTTTGGTTCGGCCGTGGAAAATGTCTGGGGTCCGAAACGCTTTATTTCATACTATTTGATTACGGGTATCGGTGCGGCATTAATCCATTATGTCATTATTTATTTTCAAATTCAGTCCTCGTTGACCTTGATTAATGATTTCTTGGCTTCACCCACGCTCGATACGTTTAGCTGCCTGTCGCAGGTGTCTCACATCAATACCGATGCCATTGCCCAAAACCTGCTTGCTTTGCAGTCCGATCCTTCCGCGGTTACGCAGTTCGTGCCACAAATGCAGGACTTCAAAGATTCGTTTTTGAATTCTTTTAATATTATCGGGGCATCTGGTTCTGTCTTCGGATTACTCTTGGCCTTTGGAATGATGTTCCCTGAATCAGAAATTTACGTCTATTTTTTACTTCCCCTCAAGGCAAAATGGTTCGTGGTTATTTATGGCGCGCTTGAATTGCTTTACGGTGTACTGGGTTCGGCTGACGGTGTGGCCCACTTTGCCCACTTGGGTGGTATGCTTTTCGGTTTTTTGCTGATAGTGGCGTGGCGTCACCACGACCGCAACGACGGATGGTCCAATACAAGAAGTCGTAAACATCGAAAAGTCAATTTTACTTCTTCCAACGACCAATATGATTTTTCGGGACAGGCGATGAGCGACGAGGAATACAATGCCCGTAAAATGGAAAGGGAACGTCATCTCGACGAAATTTTGGATAAAATTTCCAAATCAGGATACGATTCTTTAACCAAGGAGGAAAAGGATTTTTTGTTTAAATTCTCAAAAAGATAACGGGAATGTGGCGTCAAAAGAATTATAATAAATCACAAAAACCTAAAAAAAAGTCACTGTTGGGGGTAATGTTCAAGGTGCTGCTGCTGTCCTTGAATGTCTTGGCCGCCATTGCTTTGCTGTTTTCTTTTCTATCGTCATTTTTCCCGCCTTCTTTCAGTGTGCTTATGAGTTATTGCGGATTGGCCTTTCCGTATATACTTATCGTTAATTTTGTGTTTGTCGTATTGTGGCTGATATTCAATTATAAATATTCACTGATATCTTTGTTCTTAATCCTTATCAATGTAAACAACGTGGATCGTTGCTTTCAACTTCGCGCCACCCCGAAACCGGAGGTGTGTGCCAGCTGTGTGAAGGTGATGAGCTACAACGCCAAGTTGTTCGGCCTTTATGATGTGGATACAAAAGCCGAACGCGACCGCAACCTGAAAGAGGTGTTTGACCTCTTGGCACGGGAAAAACCGGAAATATTGTGCATACAGGAATTTTTTTGCGACGGAAGCGGAAAATTGAAATTTCCGACGACGGATACCATTATGAATATTTTGAATCTATATGATAAAAAACGAAATTGTTACCAGTATTTTTATGCCAATAATACGAAAAGGGATTATCACTACGGAATGGCAGTCTTTTCCCGCTATAGAATTTTGAACGGTGATTTTGTGGATATGGGTGACAGTTCCGCCAATAGTTCTATTTATGTCGATATAAAGTACAGGTCCGACACGATTCGCATTTATAATGTGCATTTGACTTCCATTCACATGGACGAAGAGGATTATGCCATCGGCCGCGATATTTCTGCCAATGGCATCGATGATCCCAATTTGGATAAAAAAGCAAAAATACTGTACCGTAAAATCGGAAAGGCATTTGTTGAAAGACAGCATCAGGTGCGTGCCTTGCGTACTCATATCGATAGCTGCAATTATCCGGTCATTATCTGCGGCGATTTCAACGACTCGCCCGTTTCGTATGCCTACCGTAAGGTGTCGCACGGCTTCAAGGACGCGTATAGAGAGAGTGGGGAAGGCCGCGGACAAACCTATTTCGGTGACGCTTTCCCGTCGTTTCGGATAGATTATATTTTGCACGATAAACGGTATAAGAGTTTCGGTTATACGACTTACGATTCGTTGACGGTGTCCGATCATTACCCTATTTGGACCAATATTTCCTTGCTGAAATGAAAAAGATAATCTGCTTTTTTCTCGCTGTCGTTTTGCTTTGTTCCTGTGGAAAAAATTCGCTCCACATCAAGGGACAATTTGAAAATGCCCGCCATCGCCAGCTGTATTTGTCGCTGCTGACTACTGACGGCTTGGTGTTGCTGGATTCCACTCGGCTTCATCGCAATGCGTTTGACTTTTGCGTAAAGGCCAACGACCTTCCCGAAGGTATGAATATCAGTGATCCACTTTTCCTGCAGCTCTCCTTTTCTCGGGAAAATGCTTTGACAACATTGGCACAATTCGGGCAGACTGTTGAGATTCGTGCCGATGCCAACGACCTTATTCATACCTATAAAGTAAAGGGTCCAATTGACACCAAATTGATGTGGCAACTGGATAGCGCATTGGCGGTTTTTGTGTGCCAAACTGACACACTAATGCAGGTTTACCAAACCTATATGCATAACGATTCGGTGCGAAGCGCGGTGGAATACAAATATAATCGGCTAACAGATGCCCATACGCAGTATTTGCGAGATTTTATCGGACAAAATCCGCACTCTTTAAGCTCGGTCATCGCTTTTTATCAAGTCTATAACAATCGTAGATTTTTAGAGGAAAAAACCGATGTGGAACTCTTCCACTTGTTGGTCGATTCGTTGTCCGCCACCTATCCCAATAATGAATATGTGAAATATTTGCAACGAAGAAGAGGGTAAAGCAATTGTGCAAATAAAATTTCCAAAATTGGTTTTTCTATCAAAAAAAATTGTATATTTGCAAGCGAATCAAGTACGAAATTATTAATCTTTTAAATTATACATCAATTATGGGAAATTTAATTCTTGCTATCAATCCAGGTTCTACATCAACAAAAATCGCTGTGTTCGACCAAATGCAGCAGGTGTTTGTGAAAAATATCAAGCATACTACCGAACAACTTTCTGTTTTTGAGTCCATTGCCGACCAATATGATTTTAGAAAGAACACGATTCTGGAAGAATTAAAAAACAACAACATCAATCTTGACGAAATCGGCATCGTGATGGGTCGTGGTGGTTTGGTAAAGCCGTTGACTTCTGGCGTGTATAAAGTTAACGAGTTGATGAAAAAACACTTACGTGAAGGCTATAATGGACAGCACGCCTGCAATTTGGGTGGTCTTATCGCTGATAGTATCGCTCAATCCATTGGCCTGAAAGAAGCTTATATCGCTGATCCTGTTGTCGTGGACGAATTTGAAGAAGTGGCGCGAATTTCCGGTCATCCGAAATTCGAAAGACTTTCCATTTTCCACGCCTTGAATCAAAAGGCTATCGCCAGAACATACGCCAATGACAATGGGAAGAAATATGAAGAGCTGAATTTGATTGTGGCCCACATGGGTGGCGGCGTTAGTGTCGGAGCCCACTGCCAAGGTCGCGTCATCGATGTCAACCAGGCTTTGGATGGCGAAGGTCCGTTCTCTCCCGAACGTTCTGGAACGCTCCCACTGAATCAAATCATTGACGTGTGCTTCAGCGGTAAATATACCTACGAGGAAGTGAAGAAGATGATTGTCGGTCGAGGTGGCTATGTGGCTTATTTTGGTGTCAACGACGCATACGCTATTGAAAAGGCAGCACTTGCCGGGGATAAAAAAGCCGATTTGCTCGAAGAAGCTATGGCTTATCAAGTCGCCAAGCAAATTGGTGAAAACGCCGCTGTCTTGAAGGGCAAGGTTGATGCCATCATCCTTACCGGCGGTATCGCCTACGGTGTTCCGGTCGTAAATCGTATTAAGAAATATATTTCTTGGATTGCTCCTGTGGCCGTATATCCTGGCGAAGACGAGATGAAGGCCCTGGCTATGAATGCCAATATGATTATTGACGGTGAAATCCAGGTGAAAGAATACGTTTAATGAAAATTGCGGTTTATAGTCGCAAATGCGACGAAGACGAAATTCTTTTTATAAAATCAGTTGTCACAGCCCTGTTGTATCAGGGCTGTGAGATTGTTTTTCATCGGATTTGCCACTGCCCGCAATAGGTTTCTCTACCATCAACCTCACCCACGATGATTTGGCAACCATCGGGAACGTCGATTTCCTCCTGTCTTTCGGTGGCGACGGTACCTTCATTGATGCCGCCAACCTGGTGGGTGATCTTAACATCCCCCTGGTCGGAATCAATACCGGCCGAATTGGCTTTCTGACTGCCATCAACCGAAATAATTATAAGGAATCCTTGGCAAAATTGTTGTCCGGACAATCTGTGGTGGAAAAACGC
>JAKSMH010000063.1 GCA_024400715.1 Bacteroidales bacterium
GAAGTCCGCGGCATATACCTTGACATTGTTGGCTTTTTCCATTACGCCGTAGTCAATGGAGATATTTTTGCAAACTTGGTAAATCTGTTTAATGAAAGCCAATTCGTTGGGAGTGTTGTACAATCCTTCGCCTTGGCGGAACAAGTCATTTACTTCAGGCAAAAATTGTTCAAAGGCATTGAAAATGGACTTGAGAGACCACATAAAGATGCCGGCGTTCCAAAGAAATTCACCGCTTTCAACAAACTGCTTGGCAATTTCCAAAGAGGGTTTTTCCGTAAAAACCTTTACATCATAAATGTTCTTGTTTTCGGGAAGAAATTTGTCTTCGTCAAATTGAATGTAGCCATAGCCGGTATTGGGACAGGAAGGCTTAATGCCAATGGTCAAAAGGCAATCGTTTTTCTTAACGGCTGTCAATCCTTTTTCAATGACATCAATAAAAACATCTTCCTTGAGGATGAGATGGTCTGATGGTGCCACGACCACGACAGCATTCGGATTTTTTTGCCTGATTTTGAAGTTGGCGTAAGCAATGCAGGGAGCCGTGTTGCGTCGAGCGGGTTCCAATACCAATTGTTCATCAGTGATTTCCGAAAGTTGCTCTTTGACAATGTCTTTGTAAATCTCATTGGTGACAATGAAAATGTTCTCCGCTGGACAAATATGACGGAATCTGTTGAAAGTTTTTTGAATCAGTGTACTGCCGTCACCTAAGATATCGATAAACTGTTTGGGCGTATTGGTGCGGCTCATTGGCCAAAACCTCGTCCCAATGCCACCAGCCATAATGACGCAGTAATAGTTATTGTTCATAGTTATAGATTTTAGTATTGATCGTTATAAAAGAAGTCGCGATAGCTTTGTTCAAAACCTTTGTCCATCTGTCCAAAAACAGCTAAGTGCTTTTCAGCAACGCCAGTTCCTTTTTGGGCAATGTCCGTGTTGTGAGCCATTTGTCCAATTTGAGTAATGGCTTTCAATGATTGAAAAGCAGAAGTCAGTTGATCCTGTTTGTTTTGTAAATCCTTAAGGCATTCGGAGATGTTTTGGTCTTGTTCGTCAATGAATGCGCTGGCGAATTTAGGACAATTGAGCTTCTTCAAATTAGCTTCGGGCAATGTGACATTGTATTTTTTTAGGATATTTAATAGCTGTTGCGTGAACAGTAAATTGTAATTGATGATTTCCGCATAGTCGTGCGCCAATCTCTCGCTGTAATTTTTATCGTACCAATTGATGGTTTCGGCAGAGAAATCCCAATAGTCACAAGCCATTTTCAAGGCCTTTTCACGACCTGACTTCGTTCCTAAGCGAAGGTAGTCTTCAATGAAAAATACGCAGGTCTGGGAATAGCCAATTTGATAGTCCATCAGGTACGGGAAGTTGGATGGAGGCAGGATTTCGTTACAGTGGTCAAGCACTTTTTCCGCAGAATCAATCTTATTTTCTGCAATCAATTGATTAGCCAAACGTTGATGGATTTTACGGATGAGCGAAGTCAATCTTACATTGTCTTCCGAATGATAAACGCGAGGATCGTTGAAGCCGCCCCAGAGGTATGGATACGCTTCCTTCGCCGGTGCGTTAGGGTTGTTCACGCGGTCGATACGGCTATGATCGTTGAAGACATTCATCAAGTTGTTGTATAAAACGTCTGAATTAACGCGTCCTGCATCATAATAGCCTCTTTTGGGCGACTTGATAGGAACCAAGCGGTAAGCCAAGCCTTCCAACTGGAAGTATTCTTCCAAACCAAGATAAGCTTCTGGTCCAGTTGTTGAAGCATAATAAATAGGTCTTTCCCAATTGTTGTTGGCCAAGATGTCCATCATAACAATATAGGCTTTCACGTAGGTGTTGACATTGTTGGGATCCATATTCCACTGGATTTTATCAACAATTAAATCAGCATCTTTGGGATCCACGGTACCGTTGGCCAGCACTTTGTCCTTGTCAACATCCAAAGAGAAACTGCCGGGGATGGCAATGCCGGTACTTCTATACTTGTCGGCAGGTAAGAAATATAGCACTTTCTGGTTGTCAAATTGTGGCTGTTTGAAATACTCAACAACCTCTTTCAAATTGACAAATTGACTGCCGGCAGGTCCCAAGTGCATTATATCGCGGGTGCCGTCCTTATACTGATTCCAAGTCATCGTAATAGGAAGTGGTGCGGAATTGTATGCCTGACGCTTCATCTGGTCAACATACCAACTGGTGCTTAACAAGCTGAGGTTGCAAACACGCACATCGGTGCGGTAACCTTCAACTTCTTGGGCATACCACAAGGGGAAAGTATCATTATCACCCAACGTGAAAAGGATGGCGTTCGGTGCGCACGAGTCTAAATAGTTCTTGGCAATGGCAAGGGCCGTGTAACGATTTGAACGGTCGTGGTCGTGCCAGTTTTCTTTGGCCATAACACCAGGTACCAAGCCTAAGCAGATAATAGTAACCAACAATGCACCAGCAACTTGTACCTTGCTATTCTTGATTTTTTCAAATAACATATAAATACCGTAAACCCCAAAACCTACCCATATAGAAAAGGCGTAGAATGAGGCGGCAAAGGCATAGTCTCTTTCTCTGGGCTGGAATGGTTCCATATTCAAGTAGAAGGCAATGGCCAAACCAGTCATTAAGAATAACCACAGCACCACATACGAACCCTTAGGATCCTTGATGGAATAACAAATCAAGCCAATTAAACCTAATATTAATGGTAACATATAATATTTGTTATGTCCGGGACGTTCCATGCTGGCAGGGAGATCATTACCCTTATTTCCTAAACGCATTTTGTCAAAGGCGGGAATGCCGGTAATCCAATTGCCCTTGTCAATTTCGTTGCGGCCCTGGATGTCATTTTGACGACCACAGAAATTCCACATAAAATAGCGGAAATACATATAGTCAAACTGATAAGTGTGCATAAATTTGAGGTTCTGCTGATAAGTCGGCAGTTTGCCCCTATCCAAGTCCCTGCAATTTTCTTTGTCCGAAGAACTTCCAGAATTATATTGCGATTTTAACCAATTAACATAGTTTCTTGGATGATCTTGACCACTTGACCAAAGTCTCGGAAACAACATCATATCGGCAGGATTATAAATGGGAACTTCTTCTTTTCTGTAGTTGGAAATGACATATTTCTTGGTGGCTTCGTCGCGGGTGTAAACCGGTTTGCCGTCCTTAACTCCCACATATCTTGAATTGAAGCACTGTCCGTAGAAAATGGGCTTTGACCCGTATTGTTCACGGTTAAGGTACGCCAACAATGCCACGGCATCTTCTGGATTATTTTCATCAATGGTAGGATTGGCATTGGAACGAATCACCAAAGTGAAGAAGGTTGAATAACCAACCAAGATAAATATGAAGCAATATACGGTGGTCAAAAGCACACTCTTGTTCTTCTTGTATCCTGCATATAAACCCCAACAGATTAAAGCCGCAAGTAAAACAAAGAAAATGATGGCACCAGAATTGAATGGCAAGCCAATGCTGTTGACAAAGAAGATTTCAAATTTTCCGGCAATATTAACAATCTGCGGGATAATGAAATACAAGATGACTCCCAAAAGGATAAAAGACAAAATTAAGGACAAGAACACACCCCATTCTGCCTTAGATTTGATAGTCCCACGCTTTACGCATAAAATAAATAGGGGTATGGTGATAAAAATCCAGTCGAAAAACATCCATCCTGAATTGAGCACAAAACCTAAGAAGAAAGAAATAATGGCCAAGGATTGTACAATGCCCATATAAGTGGCTTTCTGCGAAAGTTTGAAATAAACAATCAAAACGATGGCTGGCAAAGTCAGCAAGTTCAACAAGTGAACACCAATAGATAGTCCGATTAAGTAAGCAATGAGCACAATCCAACGGTTGGGATTGACATTAGACTTGGGATTATCATATTCTTCGTCCCATTTCAAAATGCACCAAAACACGAGAGCGGTGAAGAAGGAGGACATTGCATATACTTCACCTTCTACGGCTGAAAACCAGAAAGTGTCTGTGAATGTGTAAGTTAAAGCACCAACAATGGCGGAACCAATAATGGCAACTACTCTGCCGGGAGTCATTTCACCTAATTTTTGAACCATTTTTCGTCCTAAGCGAACGATGGTCCAATATAAAAACATAATGGTCAAGCCGCTGCAAATGGCAGACATACAGTTTACACAGAATGCGGCCTTGGTAACGTCACCGCCAGCAAAAAGTGTGAAGAATCGTCCAATTAATTGGAAAGTAGGTGCTCCAGGGGGGTGACCAATTAAAACTTTGTAAGTAGTGGCAATGTACTCACCGCAATCCCACCACGATGCGGTTGGTTCTGCGGTCATAATATAAACGGCAGAGGCCAATATGCCTATCAACCAGCCGATTATATTATTAATCAACTTGAAATTTTTTGTCATTTTTATTATGATTTAGTTGTTTTATAATCTGATTATCTTTCTCCCGCAGCTTTGAACTGTTGAAGGAATCTTACGTCGTTTTCAAAGTAAAGACGGATGTCGTTGGTCTTGTATTTTAGCATCGTCATACGTTCAATACCCAAACCAAAGGCGTAACCCGTATATTTTTTGCTGTCAATGCCGCAGCTTTCCAATACATTGGGATCGACCATTCCGCAGCCTAAAATTTCCACCCAGCCGGTATGCTTGCACAAGGCACAGCCGGCACCTCCGCAAATATTGCAGGAAATATCCATTTCGGCTGAAGGTTCGGTGAATGGGAAATAAGAGGGACGAAGACGAATCTTGGTCTCGCTGCCAAACATTTGCTTGGCGAAATAAAGCAAAGTTTGCTTCATATCGGCAAAAGAAACGTTTTCAGCAATATACAATCCTTCTACTTGGTGGAAAATGCAATGCGCACGCGAAGTGATGGCTTCGTTACGGAAAACACGACCTGGGCAAATCACGCGGATGGGCGGCTGTTGCTTTTCCATCGTGCGAACCTGCAATGAGGAAGTGTGCGTACGAAGCAAAATGTCGGGATGCAATTCAACAAAAAAAGTGTCTTGCATATCTCGCGCAGGATGCTCTTCCGGAAAGTTTAAGGCCGTGAAAACGTGCCAGTCATCTTCAACATCAGGACCGGAAACCGTTGAAAAACCGATTTTTTCAAAAATGTCGCAAACCTCGTTCATCATAATTGAAATGGGATGCATAGAACCCAAATTAATGGCCGTGGCAGGACGGGTGACATCGATGAGAGCGTCTCCTTTGCTCGGCTGAAATTCCAACTTGGTCTTGCTTTCTTCAAAAAGTTGTTGCGCCTTCTGTTTCAATTCGTTGACTTGTTGGCCAAAGTTCTTTCTTTCTTCCGGGGCAACATTCTTAATTTCCGACAATAATTCCTGCAACTCGCTTTTCTTCGCCAAAAATTTAAGACGGAATTGCTCCAGATTCTCTGCGTTTTGAATGGCAAATGTTTCTAATTCTGCTTTTATTTTATCTATTTTGCTCATTGTATGTTAGTTTTCTATAGTTCTTCTTATTTTAATACTTCTGCGGAAATAATCTTGATGTCTTGAACCGGTCTGTCGCGGCCATCCTTGGCTTGTGCCGCAATTTTGTCAACCACTTCCATGCCCGAAATCACCTCGCCAAAAACGGTATAATCGCCATCCAAGTGGGGAGCCCCACCAATGCTGGTGTATGCGTTGATTTGTTCTTGACTGAAAGTCTTGTTGGTCATTTGAATAACCCGATTCAACATACTGGTGTTAAATATTTGACCATCAACAATATAAAATTGAGATCCGGAAGATTCTTTTTTAGGATTGACATTGTCTCCCATTCGAGCGGCCGCAACAGCTCCGCGCTTGTGGTAGCATTCGGGAACAAATTCGGCAGGTATCGTGTAGCCGGGACCGCCATTGCCTAACATCTGGCCCGCTTTCGCATTCTTGGATTCAGGATCTCCGGTTTGAATCATAAAATTTTGGATTATACGATGAAATAATACGCCATCGTAATATTTGTCGTTTACTAACTTGATGAAGTTTTCTTTATGAAGAGGGGTCTCGTCATAAAGCGCAATGGTAATGTCGCCCATTGAAGTCTTGAGTAATACCTTGGTCATATCTTTAACGTTTTTTTTCTTCTTCTTTGGATTTTTTTGTTCCGTATTGTCTTTTTTGGGTGCGGAGCCTTCGGCTTGAGTGGGCTGCGCACAACTGATTAAAATCACCGCGGAAATGAGTAATATCAAGAGTTGAGGTCGTTTTGAAATCATATTAGATATATTTATTAACTATAAAATTGCACAATTATTTTAAGTTTGCAAATTTAAAAAAAATCTTGATATGTGGAACGTATGCATTTCTTGTCGGGATTTAGTGTATTTTTGCCAAATGATTTATGAGAATCCATTTTTTATTGAGACTACCGATTCAACGAACCGACAACTGGCTTCTTTGTTGGCGCAGCATCCCGATTTGCCTGATTATTTTACGGTATTTACCAATTTTCAAACTGCGGGACGGGGTCAGGGAAGCCATCGTTGGCAAAGTGAAAAAGGGAAAAATGTGTTGGCCAGCGTGCTCTTCAAACCACTGGTTTCGCCAAAT
>JAKSMH010000064.1 GCA_024400715.1 Bacteroidales bacterium
ATTCTCTTGTGCGGAAGTCGTTGTGGTGTTCGGTTTCGGCATAAATGTTGTTAATGAGCGCAGTTACATACTCTTCGTGAGAGAGTGCTTCCTGTAGCGCATCCATACAGCATTTGAATTCTTTGTCTGGTTTTGCGATGGAATCCAGACAAACTTTTTCATCGTTGTTTTGCAGATAGCGATAGAACAGCATAGCGTGGTCGCGTTCTTCTTGTGCCTGAATGTAGAACCAGTTGGCGAAACCATCTAATCCTTTGGATTCAAAATAGTTGCTCATTTCGAGATACAGGTAGGCGGAATAAAATTCCTTGTTGATTTGATCATTAAGCAGATCGCTTACTTTTTTGTTTAACATAGCTTTTGTTTTTAATGGTTAATACTATGGGCGAAAATATCTTGTTTTGCCCGTTTTTTATAATCCGAATTTTTTTAAATCTTCCTCTGCGGTACTGATGGCTGACAAGCCGAATTTTTCTTGAAGGGTTTTCAGTACGGCAGGCGAAATGAAGGCTGGAATAGTCGGTCCGATGTGTATGTTTTTAACACCTAAGGAAAGTAGGGCCAGTAGGACGATAACCGCCTTTTGTTCGTACCAGGCCATGTTATATACTATTGGCAGGTCGTTGATGTCATTGAGTTTTAAGGCTTCTTTGAGATTAATGGCTGTCAGAATAAGGGAATAGGAATCGTTGCATTGACCGGCATCCAATACTCGTGGGATGTTTTGGATGTCTCTTAGAGGCAATTTGTTATAGCGGTATTTGGCGCAGCCTGCGGTTAGAATAACCGTGTCGTTCGGAAGATTCTTTGCAAATTCCGTATAGTAGTTGCGATTCCTCATTCTTCCATCACAGCCGGCCATAACCACGAATTTTTTTATTGAACCGTTTTCGATGGCATTCAGGATTTGTTTGCTCAGCTGTTCCACTTGATGATGAGCGAATCCGCCAGTGATATAGCCGTCTTCAAGTTCAATGGGTGCTTGGCAGGTTTTAGCCATTTCGATGATTGGCGTGAAGTCCTTTTTCCCGTTTTCGTCTGCCTCAATGTGTGGACAGCCGGGGAAACCTGCGGAGTTGGTCGTAAAAATGCGACTTTCGTAATTGGCACCTTCCACCGGAGGCACGAGGCAATTGGTGGTAAATAGAATCGGACCGTTGAAATAGGTGAATTCCTCTTTTTGATGCCACCACGAGCCACCATAGTTGCCCACGAGATGCGAGTATTTCTTGAGTGATGGATAGTAGTGGGCCGGTAACATTTCACCGTGAGTGTAAATATCCACTCCAGAACCTTCGCTTTGTTCAAGCAGCATTTCCAAGTCGTGGAGGTCATGTCCGCTGACTAAAATGCCAGGGTGATGGCGAGTGCCCAAATAAACTTCTGAGATTTCCGGATGTCCAAATGATAAAGTATTGGCCATATCTAACAAAGACATGGTCTTTACACCCATTATGCCGGTTTGGATTACTAATGCGAATAATTCGTCGATGGATAATTGCTTGACGCATAAGTCGGATAGCGTTTGTTGGATGAAATTGTCCAAACTTTGGTCGCAGAAGCCCAGGCTGCGGGCGTGGCTGAGGTATGCGGCCATTCCTTTCAGTCCGTAAGTGATAAGTTCCTTAAGGGAGCGGATATCCTCACTGGGAGTCCGTAGGACACCGACTTCGCCGGCTTTGATGGTGAAGTCGGAAATAGGACCGTGCCAATGAACGGCATCAACTTCTGGTACATTGACGTGGTGTTGTTTGGCGGTTTGAAGTAAGCGGTCGCGGAGGGTAAATCCTTGATGAATTTTTGTCATGATGGCATCCCTGTCAAAATTGGCATTGGTGATAGTGGTAAAAAGGGCGTCTTCGACGAAGATGTCAACGTCCTTGGATACACATACGTGGCTGTTGCGCAGAGCCGTGCTGACAATTGACAAACCGCGGGTGGCGAAGAGAAGCATGTCCATCGCGGCTGAAGTGGCGGCTTTTTTCCCACATACGCCGGCAATGGTGCATCCTGAGTTCATGGCTGTTTCTTGGCATTGGAAACAAAACATTTGATTTTTCATGGCGCGTGTTTTTATAGTTATTATATATTATATTTTATGTCGCTCATTCACAGATTGTTACGTCCGCTTTTGGAATGATTGACGCTGCAAAAATAGATGCTTTTTGTTTAGGTTTTACATCTAATTTTTCTGCAGGTGTTATTGATAAAATCGATAATTAAAATGTTGCTTATTTATAAAATGGTTGTATTTTTGTGCCGAAAAAAATATCACTATGACACTACAGCAATTAGAGTACATTTTGGCGGTCGATAAGCATCGGCATTTTATCAAGGCGGCGGAGTCTTGTGGGATTACGCAATCGACTTTAAGCACCTTGATTCGTAAGTTAGAAGAAGAATTGGATATCATTATTTTTGATCGAAATAGTCATCTGGTAAAACCCACTTTGGCAGGGGAGCAGATTATCAATCAAGCCAAGGTGGTTTTATTCCATTCCCGACAATTGCAGGAGATGTCGCTCTCGGAGCGAAAAAAGGCCTCTGGGCATATTCGTATGGGGGTTACGCCGACCATAGCACCATACATTATTCCGAAACTGTTTCACTATATTGATGAGATTCCGGAGGTGACTATGCAGGCCAGCGAACTGCACCGTCCCCAGCTTATCCGTCAGCTGAAGGAAGCGGATTTGGATATGGTGATTATGTCCTTGCCTCATAAGGAGGAAGGTTTGTTGGAAATACCGCTATATGAAGAGAAATTTTATGCTTACGTTTCTCCTGATGATGAGTTGTGGAAAGAAGAAAGCATTTGTTCCGAATCTCTCAATCACGAGAATATGTGGGCACTGAAAAATGAAATTTGTTTTCAAAAGCAGGTGTCTGGTTTTTGTGATCAGGAGTCGGAAAGGACTTCGAGATATGAGTCAGGAAATATTGCCACCTTATTGCATATTGTTAATGAAAATAAGGGTTTTACGGTTGTTCCGGAACTTCATTTGCCGATGCTCAGGACGGAACATCTAAAAAATATCCGGCCGCTTGTCAATCCTGTTCCAATTAGGGAGGTGTCGCTGTTTTTGCGAAATGATTACGTCCGCGAAAGTCTTATCAACATCATTGTAAAAGGCATTAAAAACATTATTCCGCAGGAAATGCTGAACGAACGTATAGTAAAATATCAAGTGCGATTATAGAAATATTCGACAAAATACTTCATAAACAAAAAATAGTGGTCAATGACATCAATATTTTTTGTATTTTTGCAAGATATATTTGAAGAATAATGTTCGAGTTCATTAAAAGATATGCCTTAAAGAAACACCTGTCCGAGCATAAGGTGACTCGGGATAGAAAGGTGGTTTCACTCCGTAATGCCAAGAATATAGGCATTGTCGTTGAAATTACGGATGAGGATTCGTATAAAGAGATATTTGCCGTTTTTTCTAAATTGCAAACCATCAGCAAGGTTCAGATGGTGGGCTATATTGATGAAAAGATGGTTCCTTTTTATTGTTTGGATCAGTTGGCGGCTGACTATTTCTGTAAAAAGGACTTAAATTGGTATGGCAAGCCTGAGATGGTTCAGGTGAGTGATTTCATCAATACGGATTATGACATCCTGATTGATTTTACCCGACGGAATTTAGCCCCTATCCAGTACATGCTGACTTTGTCAAAAGCCCAGTTTATTGTCGGCGGCAACAAGGAAAATCAAGAATTTTATGATTTGATTATCGAAGGTACTGATTCTCATAAAAAGCTCCTCGAAAACATTTATGTTTATACCCAGAAATTAATAGGAGAATAATGAATACTGCTTTATTGAAAGGTTTGGGAGTGGCTCTGATAACTCCTTTTACGCCACAAGGTGAAGTTGATTACGAGTGTCTTTCACGTTTGGTGGAAAATTTAATTGAAAATAGGGTTGACTATTTGGTGGCCTTGGGTACTACCAGCGAGTCTCCGACAATGAGTGCCGAAGAAAAGCAGAAGATTGTCCGCACTGTCGTTCAAACGGCGGCTGGGCGCGTGCCGGTAGTGATGGGTTGTGGAGGTCCTTGTACGCAAAATGTGATTGAGCAGATTCAGCAAGCCGATTTGGACGGGGTTTCGGCAATCTTGTCGGTTACGCCTTATTATAATCGACCATCTCAGGAAGGTCTGAAAGAACATTACCGAGCCGTTGCCGCCCATTCGCCATTGCCTATCATCCTTTATAATGTGTGGACTCGCACGGCTTGCAATATCGATTCGGAAACTACACTTTGGTTGGCCAATGAATGCGAAAATATCATCGGCATCAAGGAGGCATCCGGCAATATTAACCAGATTATGAGAGTGGTAAAACACCGTCCGGAAAACTTCCTTGTCATTTCAGGGGATGACGCCATAACGCTTCCCTTATTGGCGATAGGTGTTGATGGTTTGATTTCCGTGGTGGCAAATGCCTTCCCTTCGGAAATTAGTCAGATGGTGAACTTGGGAATGAATAACCGATTTGTCGAAGCAAGGGCCATTCATCAGAAAATGTTGGATATCACACAGGCGTGCTTCAAGGAAGGAAATCCTTCCGGCATCAAGGCCGTGCTGGCATTGCAGGAAAAAATCGAGTACTATTTGCGTTTGCCTCTTACTCGTGTGTCTGAACCACACCAACAATACATCAAACGCCTTTTGGCTGATTTTTAATGAAGAAATTCGTCACGTTTGCGGTTGTTTTATGTTCTATTTTTTGCCTTTCAGCGCAAAATACAACTGAAAATTTATACGATTATCCTGAAGCGTATGTGGAAATTTCGTCAGTTTCCCCTCAGCAATTATTGCAGTTGTCTCGCCAGTTTTCCGTAGATAAAGTTGTCAAGAATGAATCTTTGTTTGATGTCCGACTTTGGTTAGGACCGCGCGATTATGCAGATTTTTTGAATTTGGGACTTTCTTACTCTTTTTGGCGTAATAATTTGAAATACGGTGAGTTGGAAATGGCAACGACTTGCGAACAAATGGCAGGATGGGATAGGTATCCGACCTATTCGGTATATTGTGCGATGATGGATTCTTTCCAACGTCGTTATCCTTCACTTTGTCGCGTGGATACGGTTTTGGCGGAAACCCCCAATCACCACAGTCTGTTGGCGGCATACATTGGAAGCAATATGAGTGGTGAGGCAACCCGTCCCCAGTTTTATTTGGCCTCGTCTATTCATGGCGACGAACAACTCGGTTTCGTGTTGTCGCTGAGGTTGATAGATTATCTGCTTCAGCATTATTCAGATGATATTCAAGTTCAAAATATTGTAAATCAGATTGATGTTTGGATTTGTCCCATTGAAAATCCCGACGGTATGTATTATCGAAGTGATGATGTTATTGGGGGCTGGTCCTGGGGTGGTTCAGGCTCGCAAAGATCCAACGCAAATGGATTTGACCTAAATCGGGATTTCCCATTAATCGGTCAGCCGACAAAAGATAGTTATGAGCCAGAGACACAGGCAATTATGGAGTTTGCCGCAAGACATCATTTTACGATGTCCGCTTCTTTGCACGGAGGAAGCGAATTGCTGAATTTTCCTTGGGATACTTGGACGGAAAGTCAGTGTTCTCATGCGGACAGTGATTGGTGGTGGCTGATTGGACGTGCCTTTGCCGATACTTGCCACAAGTATGCTTCATCAACCTATTTTATGGATGAATATGACGGAGTTACGCCCGGAGGAGATTGGTATGTTATTACGGGTAGTCAGCAGGATTATATGAATTATTATCAGCGAGTTCGGGAGTCAACGATAGAGATTTCGGATGATAAGTCGCCCGATGGGGATGAACTGCCTGAATATTGGAATAGTTTGAAGGCATCGTTTTTGCATTATATTGAAGCGTGTCTGAATGGCATTACGGGGATGGTTGCAGATTCGATAACCGGAGAACCATTGGAGGCGAAGGTATGGGTGGAGAATCATGACGTGAATAATTCCGATGTGTATTCTCATCTTCCTGAAGGTAAATATTTTAGACCGATAAAATCGGGTCTGTATGACGTGACTTTTTCAGCGGATGGCTATCAATCCAAAACCGTTTCAGTGCAGGTTGTCGATGGATGCGCCCAGCAACTTGACGTGCAACTTGTGCCTATTGGAGTAGGTATAGGGGAAACCAGCGTGCCGACTTTCAAAATTTATCCGAATCCGGTGGGTGATTGCTTGAATATCACGTATGAAAAGGGAATGAAGTCGCAGTTTGGGACCGTTTATGATGCGTCGGGTCGCCAGTTGTTTCTTTTTGACTTGCCGGACGGTTCGGTACAATTGAATGTTTCCTGTTTGGCGAAAGGACTTTATTTCGTAAAAATTGGCGAAAAAATTGAAAAATTTGTCCGTTTGTAACCCTGTTTGAGATATTGGATAACTGTGCCAATTTTTATTCTTGATTTTTTATTTTGATAAATTTCTAAGGTTCTGAAATTGTGTCGAAAAAAATCGTATCTTTGCCGCCAATTTCAAAAATAATATTCATATATAAATTTAAAATAAAAACGATGAAAGTTTATCAAACCAAAGAAATTAGAAATGTTGCCCTTATCGG
>JAKSMH010000065.1 GCA_024400715.1 Bacteroidales bacterium
TGAAAATTATTTTTCATATTTCGATTATCAAGACCTATTGGCAAAGCACAAAAACGAAAATGTCGAATTGGGCTTCTATCGTGGCGACTCACTGATGTCTGCCGTCGTAAGGGTCAATGAAGAAGGAAGAATCGGAGCATACATCAAGGATTTCCGTTCGACTTTCGACACCAAAATCGTAAAATACAACTTTATCCAATCCATTCCCGCCGGCATTCATAAAGGTTTTGAAACCTTAGGCACCTACGTGAAGCAATTCAAGTTGGTGTTCACGAAAGAAGGTGCCACACAATTGGGTGGATTCGGCACCATCGGGAGCATTTTCCCGAAAATTTGGGACTGGGAACGTTTTTGGAATATGACTGCTTTCTTAGGCATCATCTTGGCCTTTATGAATATCATCCCCATTCCCGCATTGGATGGCGGTTATCTGCTATTCATCCTCGTTGAAATGATTACCCGCAGAAAGCCCAGCGACAAGTTCATCGGCATTGCCAACACCATCGGTTTTACCGTATTGATTTTGCTTTTGATTTACGCCAATGGTCTGGATGTGATACGAGCTTTTTTCAAGTAACGTAAACACATCTACCGATGCATTTTCTGTTTTGGTTTGTACTCTATCCGCTTTCCCTTTTGCCATTATGCTTGCTATATGGTATCGGGGGGATTGTATATCTCATCTTGGCTTTTATTGTTCGCTACCGCAGAAAAGTCATCGATGAAAACCTTCGCCTTTCGTTTCCTGAAAAAAGTGAAGAAGAACTTGCTCAAATTCGCCGACAATACTACTGGCACTTGTCGCAAATAGCCGTTGAGATGCTCAAGATGCTCACCCTATGTCGCCACAATGTAAAGAAAAGATATCGTTGTACAAATCCTGACATCGTCAATCGTTTTTTTGACGAAGGTCGCAGTGTCATTCTTATGTCCAGCCATTACAATAATTGGGAATGGATGGTTTTGAGTTTGGAGATGCAATTCAAACACCACGGCATCGGCATTGGCAAACCCAACAGCAACAAAAAGTTTGAGGAACTCATCAACAGGGCTCGCACCCGCTACGGCACCGAAGTTATCTTCGCCGACACCGTCAAGCAGCAATTTGAGCACTATGAATCAAATCATATTCCGTGCTGTTATATGATGCTCAGCGACCAATCGCCCAGCAACCCCAACAAGTGCTTTATCACCGAATTTCTCCACCAGCGTTCTGGAATGCTGTTCGGTGCCGAATATTACGCAAAAAAATACGACATTCCCGTCATCTATTACCAGGTTGTCAAAGATAAAATCGGATATTATCATTTAGAATTCGAATTAATCACAGCGCATCCGACACAGACAGACCACGGCTATATCACCACAAGATACGTCCAATTATTGGAACAGAGCATTCAACAAAATCCAGCATATTGGCTGTGGAGTCATCGCCGCTGGAAACATAAATTTAATTAATACAAACTATGAATCAAACTATAGAAACGATTTTAAATCACAGAAGCATTAGAAAATTCAAGTCGGAAACAATAGAACAAGACACCATTCAGACCATCTTGCGATGTGCCAGCAATGGTTCCACGTTAGGAAATATGCAGCTTTTCAGCATCATTGTCACCACAGACAAGGCAATGATGCAAAAAACGGCACCACTCCATTTCAACCAACCCATTGCCACCAATGCCCCATTGATGATGACCTTCTGTGCCGACCTGCATCGTTTCAACCGCTATTGCGAATTTCGCAATGCCTCAACCGATAGTTACGACAATTTACAATCCTACCAATGGGCCGTCACCGATGCGATCATTGCCGCGCAAAACGCTTGCGTTGCCGCTGAATCCCTGGGCTTGGGCATTTGCTGGTTGGGCACCATCACCTATCAAGTAGATAAGTTCATTGAGGTGCTGAATCTTCCCAAAAACGTCATTCCCGTGGCCTGTATCGCTATGGGCTACCCTGACGAACAACCAGAATTAACTGACAAACTTCCCATTGAGGCCCTTGTTCATCAAGACACTTATCAAGATTATTCTGAATACGACATCAACAAATTATATAAAGACAAAGAAGCTCACCCCAACACCATTCAAATTCTCAAGGAAAACAATTTGGAAAATTTGGCACAAGTCTTTACAGAACGAAGATATGTCAAGAAGGACAATGAATTTTTCGCCGATGTGCTGAAAAAGGCACTTGAAAATCAGCATTTCTTAAAAAAGGAATAATACTATTAAGACAAAATATTTGCAAAAATGGCCTCCACTATTTTTTCAGCGGAATTGCTGCAATACAAGACAATTGTTCTCTGCAACGGTGAATTTCCGAGCAACGAAATCGCCTTGCGCTTTATCCAGCAAGCGGAACGCATTATCTGCTGCGACGGTGCCGTTGAGAAATTGCTGCAATTTGGAAAATATCCCGATATTGTTATCGGTGACTGCGATTCCATTTCCGAGTCGCTTTGTCAAAAGTTGAAAACAATCATCATTGAGGATAAAGATACTGAAAAAAACGATTTGCAAAAAGCGTTAAACTATTGTAAATCAAATAATTATAACAATATTTCAATTGTTGGGGCCTGCGGTTTGCGCGAAGACCACCAATTGGCCAATTTAGCCATTTTGGATATGTTTTCCGCAGACTTAAACTTGATAATGGTCAGCAACCACGGTATTTTTTCATTTATTTCCGAGCCAAGGGAATTTGACTCCTTTCCAGGGCAAGCCGTATCCATATTCAATTTGAATGGTAAAGCCCGTTTTACTTTTCACGGTTTGAGGTATCCCGTTTACGAACGTCGGTTTGCACATCTTTGGGAAGGAAGTCTGAATGTTTCTGAAAGTGAACGATTTAGGATTGAGATTGAAGGAGGAAGAGGAATTATTTTTAGAGTATTTCAAAATTAATTTATCAATAGCACAACTATGGAAAACAAGCAGAAGGTCATTCTTATCACCGGTGCGTCGTCAGGTTTTGGCAAAGCCACCGCGGAATTATTAGCCAGCCGCGGGCATATTGTTTACGGAACAAGTCGCAAAGCCACGGAGCACCCGAGTATCCATTTTTTGCAGATGGACGTACGCGATGGAGCATCGGTAGCATTGGGAGTACAGCAGGTTATTCTCCAGGAAGGCCGCATTGACGTATTGATTAACAATGCCGGAATGGGCATTGGCGGGGCATTGGAAATGGCTACCGAAGAAGAGATAGACTTACAAATGAACACCAACTTCCGAGGTTGCGTCAATGTATGTCGCCAAGTGCTGCCACAAATGCGCAAACAGCGAGCCGGCAAAATCATCAACTTGAGTTCCATTGGCGGCGTAATGGGTCTTCCCTACCAAGGGTTTTATTCTGCCTCAAAGTTTGCCATTGAAGGATTTTCGGAAGCCCTCAGTGCCGAAGTCAAGGGAGTTGGCATCAGTGTCTCGTTGGTTGAGCCCGGCGATTTTGCCACCAACTTCACCGCACGCCGCGTCAATTCCACGGCAACATTGGAAGACAAGGATTATGGTCCCATTTTCAAACGCAGTTTGTCACTCATAGAAAAAGAAGAAAACGGCGGTCTCAAACCCGAAGTTCTTGCCCATGCCATTGAAAAGATTGTCAATGCCAAACACCCGCGTTTTCGCTACGTAGTGGCCAATTTTGAACAAAAATTATCCGTTTTCCTCAAGCACATCCTGACTGGGAACTGTTTTGTAGATATTCTTCGAGATTATTATAAATCGTAATAAAATTACAGCAGGGATTTGCCAAAAACGGCACGCTTCATCAGTTCCTCGCCATTGTACTTTGACCAAATCTTCACTGCGTCAAATCCAATAATCTGAGGATTGGTATAAGCATATTTCACACCATGATTGATGATATTCTGGGTCATTTCGGCATAAAAGAGTGAATGTACGCCTTTTTTTTGCCAATCCGGATGAACACCGGTAAGCAGCAAATCCACCTCGTCGTATTTTCTCAAAGCGCGAAGCAAATGAAACCAACCGAACGGAAACAATCTGCCATTTGCTTTTTGGTAAGCCTTGTTCATACTGGGGATTCCCAAACCGAAAGCCACCAGATTATCGTCTTTGTCAACTACAAATTTTGCGAAATCGAGATTGATGAATGGAAAATATTCTTTAATGTAAACATCAATTTCCTTTTCCGTCAACGGCACAAAATCAAACAAGTCCTTGAACGAGCTATTCAATGTATGGAAAAACTTTTTTCCATAATTGAAAACCTCTTTACGTTTTTTAAAATCGAGTACCTTTAACTGATACTTATCCTTAATCATTTCATTTACCCGAAGGATTTTCTCAGGCACAGTTTGTTCGATTTTGATGCGATACTGCTGCCAACGGCATTTGATTTCGAAACCCAGACGCTGAATAAACCGAATATAGTATTCAGGATTATACAAAGTGCTCAAATTTTGTCTTTGGTCGAAATTGTCAATCATCCAGCATTCTTTATCCATATCGGTAAAGCCGAGAGGACCCTCTATTTCGTCCATTCCGTGTGCTTTGCCGAATTCTTCCACCTTTGAGATCAGTGCAGAAAAGACGTCAAAATCCTCGATAAAGTCGAACCAGCCGAAACGCACACATTTTTTGCTCCATTGCCGATTGCAGGAATTATTGATGATAGCTGCCACACGACCCACGACTTGATTGCCACGATAAGCTAAAAACATTTTAAAATCGCAGTGGTCCATCGCGGGATTTTTGGAAGTCAGCAGACCTTTTTCATCCATCATCAATGGCGGAATATAAGTTGGAACGTCCTTAAATAAGCGGTTCGGGGATTTGATAAACTGGCGCAATTCCCTCCTGGTACGGACTTCTTTAATGCTTATATCAGCCATACAACGAATTTTATAATATTTCCAATTGTTTAAAGCACTTGTAGATTTTATCAACGGCGAAATCCACCTGTTGTTTCGTATGGGTAGCCATCATCGCGATTCTAATCAAAGTATCTTGAGAAGGAACAGCAGGAGCCACGACAGGGCAAACAAAAACGCCCTCTTCAAGCAACATGTGGGTTACCATAAACGTTTTTTCATTATCGTGGATAAACAGCGGAATAATCGGCGTTTCCGTATTTCCAATTTCAAAACCGAGATCCTGGAACGACTTCTTCGCATAACTCGTGATATCCCACAATGCCTGCTGGCGTTCCGGTTCTGACCGCATGATATGCAAAGCCGCCAAGACTGAAGCCGTAGATGCTGGAGAAATAGAAGCCGTAAAAATATAGGGTCTTACATTATGTTTCAAATAATTCATCGTATCGGCATCGGTAGCAATAAAGCCGCCCACGGAGGCCAATGATTTGGAGAAAGTTCCCATAACGATTTCCACGTCATTCAGGAGGTTGAAATGGTCGCAAGTGCCACGCCCTTCACGACCAAACACGCCCAAACCATGAGCTTCGTCCACCATCAGGGTAGCTTGATATTGTTCGCACAACTTCACCAATTCCGGCAACGGAACCACATCTCCTTCCATTGAAAACACTCCGTCGGTAACCACCAATCTTGGAATATCAGAAGGACTGCGTTGCAAAAGACGTTCCAAATCCTGCATATTGTTATGCTTGTATTTACAAGTATTGGCAAAAGTAATTTGCAGACCCTCACGAATAGAAGCGTGGTCTCTTTCATCAAAATAGACAAAATCATTTCTACCCATCAATGCCGAAATGACGCCTGAATTAGCTTGAAATCCTGCAGAAAAGAGCATTACCGCATCCTTACCCATAAATTCAGCCAATTCGTCTTGCAATTGAATATGGATATCCAATGTTCCATTTAAAAACGGAGAACCGGCGCAACCAGAACCATACTTGTCAATAGCGGCCTTTGCGGCTTCCTTAATCTTAGGATGGTTGGATAGACCCAAATAGGAATTGGAGCCAAACATCAACACTTTCTTACCATTAATGGTCACTTCTGTATTTTGCTCGGAAGAAATAGGAATAAAATACGGATAAATTCCTTTTTCCATTACCTCCTGCGGCGCACGATATTGATTAAATTTTTTGCGTAACGGTTTCATTAACATTCCTTAACAACTATATCTTGCAAAAATACAAAAATTTATAAAACACGCAACTGATTCTATTTTTTAAGAATGACAAACATAACTAATTAAAAAACAATTAGTTATGACAATATTGTTTTTTTTCAAAAAGATTGTTAGGCAAAAAAATTTTCAACTCTATGTATTAATTTTGCGAATTATAATAACGTTTAACATTATGAGAATAAAAAATCATCTGGATTATCCCTTTGGCTTTCAAGGCATTTGATCATAAACTCTATGCCTTGTGGTTTTCCCAAATTACCACCATATATATACACTTTCTTATCAAGTGGAATATCATATTTATTTCTAATATTTATACG
>JAKSMH010000066.1 GCA_024400715.1 Bacteroidales bacterium
TTGGACCTATTGATCCTCCCGATGTTCCAACCGATACCAATACTTTTGATGGCCCGGTGGGTTCGGAAGGCTGTCAGGCAATATATTATCAAGATTCAAGAATTTTAGCGTGGGCAACGTCTTGTGTAATTAGTCGTGGTTATCAAGATATTGCGACAGGAGGGTTATTGACTTCATACGGTTCTGAAAGCGCAGGTGTCGGATCGGCTTCCACTTCTACGGCGGACGCTGTCAGTTTGGGTGATGGTGGTGTTGCCATCCTCACCTTTGAAACGCCTATTATCAATGGGGAAGGCTATGACTTTGCCGTTTTTGAAAATTCCCTCAATGATGTGTTTTTGGAATTGGCTTTTGTGGAAGTCAGCTCCGACGGCGTTCACTATTACCGTTTTCCCGCTACTTCAAATACGCAAATTGATACGCAAATTAATAATGCCGGCAGTGTAGATGCCCGTCTTATCAATAATTTGGCTGGAAAGTATCGTGTCGGCTACGGAACTCCTTTCGATTTAGAGGAATTGCAAGACAGCGTTGAACTCGACATCAACAACATCACGCATGTGAAACTGATTGACGTGGTGGGCAGTATCGACCCGCAATACGGCAGTCGCGACAAGAACGGTCGCTTAATCAATGATCCATACCCAACCCCTTTTGCATCAGGCGGTTTTGATTTATCCGGTGTGGCCGTCCTACATGGCGATACTTCCGCAATTCATGGGACTCCCGATGCAATAACTGATTTTAATTTGAATAATTTGCGGGTTTATCCTAATCCCTGCCAAAATCAATTCATGGTTTCAGGACAAAATGGGAAAACCGCTGTACTTTACAACGCTTTTGGGCAGGAATTACGGCGCGAAATAATCAATAATGATAATTATCAATTTGATATTCAAGAATTTACAAACGGATTATACATTCTTCAAGTTAATCATCAAAATATAAAAATCATAAAACAATAAAATGTTGAAGCGGCTGCTGTGCTTTTTGTGTTTGTCCATTTTTTCGCTTTCTATGCTAATGGCACAGAAAGACAGCACGCGTCGTCAAAATTTGCAGGAGGTTGAAATTGTGGGCAAGGAACGACCTTTGGAATCGTCCGCTCCGATTCAGGTCATTAGAAGTCAGGACCTTAAAACCTTGCCCACGCTTCAACTTTCCGATGCCTTGAAATTTTTGTCTGGCATTGTTATCAAGGATTATGGCGGCATTGGCGGCATGAAAACAGTTTCGGTTCGCGGACTCGGCACGCAGCATACTGGGGTATCGTATGATGGTATTTCTTTGACGGATTGCCAAACCGGACAAATAGATTTGAGTCGAATCACTACGGAGAATGTCAAGACAATATCTTTGCAATCGGGAAGGGAAGAGGATATTTTTGTACCGGCGAGGTTGTTTTCTTCGGCAAGTGTGATTAATATTGTCACGTTAGAGCCCATTTTTAAGCCAGAAAAGCCCATCAATCTTGATTTTTCTTTTACAGGTGGCTCTTTTGGACTTTTAAATCCGTATTTTTTATTTGAAAACAGAATAAAAAAACAAAAAAACGAGGATGATTCCTATTATTCCTGGTCGCTAAAACTTAATTATCTGCAATCTGATGGAAATTATCCTTTTGACTTACATTATGGGAATCGAAATAATGACAGTATTTCTCGTGAAAAACGCATCAATTCTGATGTGAAGAATCTTAATGGAGAAATCAATTTTTACGCACACTTCAACAAACATTCAAAATTGACGGCAAAAGTCTATTATTATTGGTCAAAACGGGGACTTCCCGGTGCCGTGATCTATTACAATACCAATTCTGCCCAGCGATTGAACAATCAAAATGCATTTGCCCAGGTGCATTACGAGAATTTCTTCACACCGAAAGTGGCCTATCAAGTCAATGCCAAATTCAATTACGATCAAACGCAATATCTTGATCCAACGTATCATAACATAGAAGGGAAATTAGACAATCGATATATTCAGCGAGAATATTATCTCTCCAACAGTGTTCAATATCAGCCTTTTAAACAATGGAACATTATCCTGTCTAATGATTTGTTTTACAATAATATGGATGCTAATTTAAATAGTTTTGCCAAACCCAAACGCTTCAATTGTCTGACGGTCTTGGCCACGACGTTTACATCCAAATACATCAATGTTAGTGCAAATTTACTGCACACTTACGTATTGAACAAAGTTGAGGTTGGGGAAGCCGCCAAAAATCAAAGTCATTGGTCGCCTTCGGCAGGAATTACCATCAAACCATTGGGAGATAATCATTTGATAATGAGAATGTTCTATAAAAATATTTTCAGAATGCCGTCTTTTAATGATTTGTATTATAGAGAAGTTGGAAATGTTAATCTTGAGCCGGAAAAGACCAATCAGTTTGACTTTGGTATCAGCTATGACGACACCTGGTTAGGCAGAATTTCACTTTCCGCTTCCGCAGATTTGTATTACAATATGGTCAAAGATAAAATCATTGCCATTCCCAACAAAAATATCTTTGTTTGGTCGATGTTGAATTACGGGAAAGTTGATATTTTGGGTACAGATTTGAGTTTTAATTTTACATATCGAATTATTAAGGAAGTCAAGGTCGGTGTAATGGGAAGCTATTCTTTCCAAAGGGCGTGGGATATGACGAATCCGGAAGGGAAAACCTATAAAAATCAGATTCCCTATACGCCGTTGCATTCGGGTTCGGCAGCTCTTACCGTTGAAACAAAATGGCTTACGCTGGGCTATTCTATCCTCATTTCGGGAGAAAGATATGCTTTAGGACAAAACATTGATGAAAACAGATTAAAACCCTACGCCGACCAAAGTGTTTTCATCGCGCATGACTTTAATATCAAGGATAAAGTAATATTGGGTTTGAAGGCTGAAATGTTGAATTTGGCGGACGAACAATATGAAATCATCAAGAATTATCCTATGCAGGGCAGAAGTTTCCGTATAAAATTCGTGTTAAAATATTAAAAAATGCCACTCTTTCGAATGGCATTTCAATATTAAATTTTCTTAATTTTATTCTTCGGGAGCGAACATCGGATCCCAAGGTGGGAGCATAATGGGTTTTTGTTGAGTCATTTTCAGGATTTTAGCGGGAATATATTTTTCTTCCACTACCACTCGGAACATATATTCGTTGAACCATTCGTTGGTCATAATTAAAAATCCGTTATGGCCGTATGAGCTGCCCCAGCTATTTTCCACCATCCATTTCTTTGGATTTCCGTTGGCATCCAAATCCACGGCGCAAAGGGTCATGGCGTGAGATGAACCGCTGGCGAAAGTGGCAACTCTTTCTTTTTTGGTCATATTGAATTCTGTGCGAAAAAGAGAAGCGCAGTCGGAATTGTTGATATCCAACCAGCCATTATCACGAATCCAGAATTTACCTACATCGCAAGAAAAATACATCATCGTGCTGTCTTTGATGGAGGCGATGGCGATAGGGGCGATGTCTTCCATAGGAAGATTCAGGTAAACCCAGTTGTCCCCGTCATAAACGTGACGATCGTATTCAATTTCATATACTTTATAATATTCGCGAGTGGGGTCGTTCATAATCATATAGTATTTAGAAAAGTCTTCATCAACGAATTTCTTGAAGAAAGACTGTGGGGTATAGGTTTCTGTGGATACGGGTTTTCCAGACGCATCGCGTTGGGTCCAGGTAAATTCGGTGGGTGGTTCGCCGATGGTCATAGCCAAAATGCGATAGATGGTTTGCAGCATTTCCGTTTTGCGGTCTTGTAGCATTTGTTCTGTCGTACTCTTTTTTTGAGCCATTTTTCGCAATTCAAGTCCGTATTCGCGCAACTTAAGTGATAGAATATTCGACATCTTGGAAGTATTGTTGCTGCTAAAAGTTTCGGGCATGGCATCTTTGGGCACAATACCGTATTTGCTAACCAAATTGGCCACTCCTGTGAATTGACCGCCATCACTAATGGGGTTTTTGAACAGCCATTCTACGGTTTTACTGTCCATTGCTTCTGTACGATGGTCTAAGATGGCTTGTAAAAACAAGTTGGATTTTTCAAGTTGATCCCAGAAGAAGGTATAGGATTTCGAAAATTGAAAGTCGTTAGGCAAGTTGTGTTTGGCGATGGCTTTTGACCTTAACACATTCATACCCGTAAACATCCAGCAGCGGCCTGATGATTTTTGGTCGGTGACGGCTTTTGAGTTTACTTTATTTGAAAAATAGTCGTCAAAAGCGGTACTATTGTCGGCATTGGCAGCTAATTTGTTGATGTCGTTGCTGACAATGGCATTGCGTAAGGCCTTGTTGGCTGGAGTGTTGGGATATCCGTCCTTGATTTTGGTCAGCATTTCCGAAGAAATTCCGCCGTTGTTTTGTGCGTTCAATCCAATGATGCAAAGGGTTGAAGCAATGAGTAAAAAGATTTTTTTCATTATAGGTGTTTTTATGTGAATTCTTTGGCAAACTTACATAAAATTTTGGAATCTTACGCCAGTGGATAAAGAATGTTTTCTTTAGAGGGGAAATACATAAAAAATCAACTTTATTTGAAAAAGAACATCAATAAATTTTGGGGACAAAAAAAGGGCGAATTATTATCGCCCTTATGTGGATTAGAATGGTAGATCATCAGTTTCGGTGGTTGCTTCCGCTTCCGTATAAGTATTTTCGGGAGGTGTTGGAGGAACGACACCCGCCGTTGCGTTAGGAACTTTTTGTTCCGCATTGTCATTTTTGGCACCTAACATCGTGAAGGTGGTTGCTTCGATTTCGGTAATGTACCTTTTCGTTCCGTTTTCGTCCCAACTGCGGGTGCGAAGTTTCCCTTCAAGATAGATTTGTTTGCCTTTGGTTAAATACTTTTCTGCAATTTCTGCCAGATTTCGCCAGCATACGATGTTGTGCCATTCGGTAAATTCCGAGCGATTGCCGTCCTTATCTTTTCTCGTTTCGGAAGTCGCGAGGGTGAAATTTGCCTTTTTTGCACCATTTTCAAATGTGCGGACTTCAGGATTTTTTCCTAAGTTTCCCACTAAGATTACTTTGTTTATTCCAGACATATTTTTTTGTTTTAAAGTTCAGTGCAAAAATACAAATAGTATTTGAAATTGCAATAAATGTTGATAACTTTTTATTATTATTTTAGAAAATAATAGTCTATCTTCTTTTGGGTTTATATCCTGATTTATTCAAAATCATTTGAGAATCAGTAATTTTCATCAATTCTGCAAGACTAATTTCAGGATTATTTTCCATATAGTGCTGAATAATTTTCCAACCTATAAAAACGCCCATTCTTCCAGGAGAATCGTTATTAAATGGTTTGGTAAAGGGGGTATCATCTACAAATTGGCGAATCGTTTCACTTTGTTTGGAAAAAAGCAGGTCCTTTTCGATTATGTATCCCCATACTTGGCCTTGATTGGCTATGGCCCATTCATATTTTTCCGGGCTGTAGGCGATAATATCCTGTTCTTCTTTGTCGGGGAAAAGCATTTCCGTGAAGTACATCCTTTTTCCTTCGTAAATCATATAGTCAAGTAGCGAAATTAAACTTTTATCTGGCAAATGTTTGTAAACCAGGGCTTTGCTAATACAATCCAAGGCCAAGAACTTTTTTTCGCAACGTTGACTCACAAAAAGTGGCATTCCCACTTGACTATAATATTTATAATCCTTGCCCAAATACATATCTAAATTGATGAATATGTCATTATCGTAGCCATAAACGGTGGGCATTTCTATGTTAAGGCCAGGAACGACGCTGTAAAAACTGGGTACTGAATCGTTAGGAAAATAATTCAGGTAATATCCCATAGAAGAGTTTAATTCGGCTTCCACGTCTTTAAGGTCGGGATAAGCTTTTTGGACATTGTTATAAATTTCCACGATGATAGGATCGGAGAGATAGGCCTGTAGTTGTTTCAGCATTTGCGGGTCATTCCAAACGCCGTCTCCTATCAGCATTTCCGGATATTGTGTGGAAAGTCGTTGAAGGTCTTCTGCGGGATGGTCTTTTCTGATGGAAAACAGGTCTTTTTCGTAGCGGTGGATGTGGATATCTGCTTGACGTTCGAGCTTGTTGATGGTGTTTTTCCCCACATCAAACTTTCGACTGTTTTCAGAGGACTTCAAGCTATGAAAATGCCAAATCAGAATGCCGGCGATAACCAACACAAGCGTTCCGATTACAGCAATAAAAACGGTTTTCTTTTTCATGGCTATTCAATACCGGCCACGTGTTTCATAAATTGAATTCTAAAATACGAATGAGGATTTTCAACCTTATTAAAGCTCATTTTGCCTTGGAATTCTTTGACGGAAGAAAAATCGTGTTGTTCCATCCAGTCTTTCATTTCACTCA
>JAKSMH010000067.1 GCA_024400715.1 Bacteroidales bacterium
TTTTGAATAAAATTACAGGAATTGTGGAAATTGGAAACAAATATTGTTTATTTTTGCGGAGTAATAATTCGTAAAAAAGTATGTCACCATTTGAATACGGTTATTGGGAAGTTGCCATTGAGAAGCACGGGCGCATCAAGTTGCCGACCGCGCTTTTAAAGGCATTGGACGAAGATGACCGTAAAAATTTCGTGGTCACGCCGGGTTTTGGCAAGCACATTATGCTATGGACCATGAAATCCTACAAAGCTCAAATGGACTATCTCAATTCATTAGATAGAAACATCATCGCCATCAAGAAATACCGCAACGCATTTCTTACGCGCAATACCTTTGTGGAATGTGACGCCCAAGATCGTATTGTCATTCCTAAGCCTTTTATGGAATTATACAATATTGACAGGGAAGTGGTTTTGCTGTTAGACAACGGCAAAATCGAAATGTGGAACAGTGAAGAATACCACAAGGAGTTCGATATGACACCAGAAGAACTGAACGAACTGAACGAAGCCATCCACAGTGGCCAATTTAATACTGCGCGAAAGGAGGAAGGTCATGAGTTACCATAATCCTGTCCTTCTCAACGAATCGATTCAGCAACTTATCTCCAACCCTTCCGGCACTTACGTTGACGTCACTTTTGGCGGCGGCGGACATTCACGCAAAATCTTGGAAACCATTGACGCACAGGGTCGTCTCATTGCTTTTGACCAGGATCCGGACGCATTGAAGGACAGCATCACCGACGAGCGTTTCCAATTCGTTCCAAGTAATTTTCGTCATCTAAAAAAATTCTTACAATATTATAATGGCGTTCCCGCCGACGGCATCTTGGCCGACTTAGGCGTTTCTTCCTATCAATTCGACACCGCGGAGCGCGGGTTTTCCCATCGTTTTGACGGTGAATTAGATATGCGGATGAACAAGCAAAAAGGCATTTCCGCCCGCGAAATCATCAATGGTTATGCGCTGGAAAGACTTGCCAACCTGTTTTACACATACGGAGAATTGAACAACGGCCGCCGAATGGCTCAGCAGATTGTCAGCGAAAGGGAAAAACACGAAATTGCCACCACCGGTCAACTGGTAGAAGCCATAACCCCCTTGCTTCCCAAAGGAAAAGAAAATAAAATCCTGTCTCAAGTCTTCCAGGCCATCAGGATAGAAGTCAACGATGAAATGACTGTCTTGAAGGAATTCTTGACACAAACTGCAGAATGTCTTCGACCCGGCGGGAAATTAGTCGTCATAGCCTATCATTCTTTAGAAGACCGACTGGTGAAAAACTTTATGCGTTCCGGAAAATTCGAAGGCGAGGTGGAAAAGGACTTTTTCGGAAATCCCATCACGCCATTCAAGGTACTCACGCATAAGGCCATCATTCCAGACGAACAAGAAATCACTACCAACCCAAGGGCCAGAAGCGCCAAACTGCGCGTAGTGGAAAAAATATAATCAGTTATGATAACAACAAACAAGACAGAGGAAAATAAAGGACAGAAAAGAGACAGCTTGTGGAAACAAGTCCTCTCTGGTGATTTTCTGTTCAGCAAGAGGGCCAAGAAATGGTATCCCTTTTGGCTGTACATTTTCATTTTGATGTTGCTTGTCGTTATCAACGAACACGCCATCGCCAATAAAAGGCAAAAGATAAAAGAGTTGGAAACCGAATACAAGCTCACCATCGGCCAGCTCAAGCACAACAACCAATACATTCTATACGACGAAAATCAGCGATTGATTGACTTGTTGAACGAAAAGGGCTTTGAAAAAAACGACAAGCATATTTATAAAATAGTAGTGGAAAATTTAGACGAAGATGCCGAATAACAACAAAATGCAGGATAAACAAACCAAAACCAGGATGGGGATTATTTTGCTCATCATTCTGGTATTGGGCGGACTTTGTCTATTTAAAATTCTCTATCTGATTACTTTCCAAAGAAGCCTATATACCGGTAAATCAAGTAAATGTTTAGACAAAACCGTTGATGGATGGGAAAGTAGTCCGCTTGCCCAAAACGACGACTGCGACTGCTATGTTGTGGCCAACAATGTTCGTCCCGTCAGGGGGGAAATCTACGACGATCAAAATCGTGTGTTGGTGAGCAATGTCACCGTTTTCGACCTTACCATCGACGGCAGAACTTTTGCCAAGAAAGACACGCTTTACAGTCGTTCTCAAGCCAAGTTGAACCAACTTATCGACAAATTAAGTGCCGAATTTTACAATCATTTCAAAAATAAATTTCCCAATCGCGACGAGAAATATTATCATAATAAATTCACCATCGCCTTGGCGCAACATCGAAACGCCTTGATCTTGCAATCAAATGAAAGCGATGAACGACATTGGATTACCTCGGAAGACACTGCTTTCATCAACCACTTGCCTATGTTTTCCGAAAGGCCTTGCAATCGCTGCGTCAATTACACTTTCCGCACGGTCCGCATCAATCCATACGGCGAATTAGCCAAAAGGACTCTTGGCAAAAACCTCAACGGGCGCAATTACGGCATGGAATATTATTTCGACAAGGAATTAGCCGGCGTCGAAGGATCCCGCAAATACCTGTATGTCAACAAGGCACGGCTTCCCTTAGATGAACGGGTTGAGCCCATTGACGGTTATGATCTCCATACCACATTGAATTTGGAGATTCAAAATATCGTTCACAATGAACTTCAGTCCAAATTAATTGAACAAAACGCGGAATGGGGCTGTGCCATCGTAATGGAAACCCATACGGGCGAAATCAAGGCCATCTGCAATCTCCGCAGAGCCAATGCCGAAGGAACACAATACACCGAAAGCGATGAATATGCCCTGCATAAAATGGTTGAACCCGGTTCCACCTTCAAAATTGCCTCAGCATTGGCGTATCTTGAAAAGAAAAAGGGCGATGATGACCACGCCTATCCAATTTTAGCCCACACGTTTGAGCGCAAAAGCAAAGACGGCAGCAAGACTTTCCGCTATGCTAAATTCGACCACCACGGGGATGCGCCTTCCACAGGAACACCAATAGACATTATTCAGCGTTCTTCCAATGTTGGTATTGCATCTATGATTTTCGATGCCTTCGGCATTGACAACTATCAAGCCTA
The DNA here is from genome assembly GCA_024400715.1 of Bacteroidales bacterium. The sequence goes on from JAKSMH010000067.1 coordinate 3,109, forward strand.
TTTGAAAAACATTGACCAATTGTTCATCACCACCTCTTTCTCTACTCAATTAGGCAAAGTTCAGGCACCCAATATCAAGCGCAAGGCCAGCGACTTCCACAGCTATTACAACACTTGTTACGGTGCCGGTTTCACGATGACGCCGATACAAACCTTGGTATATTACAATGCCATTGCCAACAATGGCAAAATGCTTGCCCCGCTGTTTGTCAAATACATTACCAAAGCCCACGAAACAGACACGCTCAAGAGTTTCAAAGCCGAAGTTATCAATGAACGGATTTGCAGTCAACAAAGCATTGACAAGGTAAAATCGTATTTGGAAGCCGTTATTACGGGAGAACACGGAACGGGTCGCTACTACCGCAATCCCAATTTCAATTTTGCCGGGAAAACCGGCACGCGCGACATTTGGGATGAAAAAATTCACGCCTACAACTATAGCAAAAACAGCATTTCCTTCTGCGGTTATTTTCCGGCAGAAAACCCGAAATACACCTGTCTGGTATTTATGTATAATGTTTCCCGCAAGAGTTCCATCGCCGTGGACGTATTTGCCCGAATTGCCAAAAACATTATGAACACGACCAACTACGCAGCACTGCAAAACGTCAATACAGAAAACGGAACGCAATTGCCGCACACTCACGTCGTGAACACCAAGCAGTACGCTTTCATTATGGAAACCTTGGGTATTAACTACGCCAAAGATCAGATAACACAAATAAAAACTCCTTACGTCACTTCTGGATGGACAGATAATTATAAAGTGATGATTAAAAAACCAAAAATCAGCAGCAAAGACAAATATCCTTGCGTTGAAGAAATGATTGCCGCCGATGCCGTCAGCGAACTGACTCGTGCGGGCTATAAAGTAAAAGTCGTCGGATATGGTGTGGTCGGCCGCCAAGAGTATGACATCAACACCAATACTATGACCTTATATATGGAACATTAAAAACACCTGCGTCGTGAAAAAATTATCCTTTTTATTACAACATATTGGACCTCATAAACTAATTGGCAATACAGAACGTATTGTCGAACATATCACTTTTGATTCTCGAAAAGTCAATGCCGAACATCCCAACACCTTGTTTGTCGCACAGCGTGGAACAAGTGTTGACGGACACAATTTTATCGGCAAAGTCATAGAACAGGGCGGACAAATCATTGTTTGCGAAACACTTCCAGAAGAAATCAACGACCAAGTCACTTACATTCAGGTGACCAACAGCGACATTGCCTTAGGAGAGTTAGCCAGTGCATTTTTCGATTTTCCAAGCCAGAAACTTCGATTGGTAGGTATTACCGGTACCAATGGCAAAACCACGACCGTTACCCTTCTGTATCGCTTATTCAGAAAAATGGGATTTCCTACCGGCTTGCTTTCAACGATTGAGAATAGGATTGAAGAAACCGTCATTCCTTCCACACACACCACCCCCGATGCCGTTGAGCTCAACGAACTGTTGCATCGTATGGTGGAAGCCGGCTGTCAATACTGCTTTATGGAAGTGAGTTCCCACTCCATTTGCCAACACCGCATTGCGGGTTTGCAATTTACAGGAGGATTGTTCAGCAACATCACCCACGACCATTTGGATTACCATAAAACCTTTGCCGAATACATCAAGGCAAAAAAGATGTTTTTTGACACGCTTCCCGATACGGCCTTCGCCTTGACCAACATCGATGACAAAAACGGCTTTGTAATGGTACAAAACAGTAAAGCCAAGGTACATACTTACAGTCTGCAAAAAGCAGCCGATTTCAAAGGCGTCATTTTAGACAATGACTTTACCGGACTACAGATGACCGTGAACGGCAAGGAAGTGTTTTTCGGCCTCTGCGGTAAATTCAACGCATACAATCTATTGGCCATCTATGGCACGGCCGTATTACTGGGTATGGACAGCGACGAAGTTTTGCAGCAGATGAGTGGATTGGGCAGTGCAGCAGGTCGTTTCCAGTTGATAAGAAACACCGAAGGCGCATCAGCCATCGTGGATTACGCACATACTCCCGACGCACTCAAAAACGTCTTAACCACCATTAGTGATATTACGCAACACAGTGCTCAGCTTATCACCGTTGTGGGCTGCGGTGGTGACCGCGACAAACTCAAACGTCCCGAAATGGCTGCCATCGCTTGCGAATACAGCGACAAGGTCATCCTAACCTCCGACAATCCTCGGACCGAAAAGCCCGGAGACATCCTCAATGACATGCTACAAGGTGTAACAGCCGACCAAAAACGCAAGGTATTGGTCATCGAGAACCGTCACGAGGCCATTAAAACCGGCTGTATGCTCTTGCAGGCGGGTGATGTGTTGTTAGTGGCAGGGAAAGGACACGAAAACTATCAGGAAATTAACCACGTCAAACATCATTTTGACGACACGGAAGAAATCAAAGCTAATTTCAACATCTAAAATACATAAACTATGCTATATTATTTTTTTGATTGGTTAAAAAACGATTTACACGTTCCCGGAGCAGGCGTATTTCAATACATCTCCTTCCGAGCTGCCTTCGCCATCGTTTTATCGTTATTTATCTCATTGATCATCGGCAAAGGTGTCATCAGAATGTTACAAAAAAAGCAAATCGGTGAAACGATTCGCGACTTGGGTCTGGAAGGCCAAATTCAGAAAAAGGGCACTCCCACGATGGGCGGAATCATCATCATTGCCTCTATTTTGATTCCCGTAATTTTGTTGACCAAATTGGACAACATTTATATTCTCCTGATGATTTTCACCACGGTATGGTTGGGATTTATCGGTTTCACCGACGACTACATCAAGGTTTTCAAGAAAAACAAGGAAGGTCTTTCAGGAAAAAAGAAACTCTTGGGTCAATTGATTTTGGGTTTGGTCGTTGGATTGATAATGTGTATTCATCCGGATGTGGTAATCAAAGAAAAGAGCACGGTAGAACGCCAATACGTGGAAACCAACGAAGTTTTCAAATTTGACAACGTGAACCGTACAACCACGGCCTTTACGAACAGTCCTGCCGAACACTCCACCAAGACCACCATCCCATTTGTAAAAAACAACGAATTTGATTATGCGTGGTTGACCAACTGGATAGGCGATTCGACGGGCATTGTGGGCACCTTGGTTTACATTGCGATTATCATCTTTATCATTGCCGCCGTATCCAATGGCGCAAACCTTACGGATGGTTTGGATGGATTGGCCGTGGGTACCGCCGCGATAATTGCCGTGGGCATAGCCGTCCTGGCCTAC
>JAKSMH010000068.1 GCA_024400715.1 Bacteroidales bacterium
TTTGAATGAGACATCGGCACTTTCTACCTTAATTTGTTCTTCAAAAAACTTTGGCGCACGTAGGCAAAAAAGGCAATTACCCCCACGAGATTAACTATCCAAGCGGTCCAGAAAGCCCAATGATAACCCACGTTTTCGGAAATGATGCCACCGGCGAGAATACCTAAGCCCACGCCAATATCCCAGCTGATGAGGACACTGGAGTTGGCGGTTCCGCGCTGGGTATGAGGTGCCAAATTGATAAACATCGTCTGGAACGCAGGCCACATGTGACCATTGCCGAGACCGATGACCAGAGCGGCTCCGTAATAGCCGATGGGGTTGTGAAGGGCGGCAAACAGCAAGTAGCCGCAAAGGGAAATGCAAATGCCGACAGATGCGTTTTGGACAATCTTACCCTGCCGGAGCGTACGGCTTCCTATGAGACGCGACAAAATCAGTCCGATGGAAAGCAGCATAAAGAAGAAGCCCGTACCACCGGTGATTCCCAATTCCTCTTTGCCGTAAATGGCGACATAGGTGGCCAGTACGCCGTACGAAAAAGAGTAACAAATCATAGCGGCACCTTCACTCCAACCTTTCAGAAGGAAAAAGCGGTCGAGCGATATTTTGGGCTTGTCCTTGATTAATTCACGCTCGTTGAGTTTTAAAGTAGAATTGATGGCGAAACCGATGCCCGAGGTAATTAAAGAAAGCCAGAACAGCAATTCATAACTGTTGGTAAGATGCAAAATATAAATGGCCAGGGCCGGGGCGATGGCCGAAGCGATATTGTTGCTCAATCCGTAATAACCAATACCTTCGGCACGACGCGTGGGATGCAAGACATCGATTGCGACCGTACTGTTGGAAACCGTCGTTGCACCAAATGGGGCGCCGTGAAGCGTACGCACAATGGCAAAGAGCAACAGCGAACCCGCCATCAAATAGCCACCAAAAAAGACGCAAAACAGCCCATAAAAAATCAGCAGGACTTTTTTTCGTGGAAAACTGTCCACAAAAAATCCACTAAACGGCCTTATTATCAATGCGGTAAGTGTATATCCAGACAAAACGATGCCTATCATTTGCTTATCGGCATCAAAAGTTTCCTTCAGGTAGAGTGGCAGTAAAGGTGTCAACAGCATAAAGGAAAAAAAAATCATAAAATTGGCAATCCAGACCTTGAGATAGTTAGAATTCCAAAGTTTTTCCTGAGGTTGATTTTCTTCTTTCATCTATTTTTTCAAAATAACTTGCAAAAGTACAAATTTTTTTCGTATTTTTGCAGCCGCAAATGGGACGTTAGCCCAGTTGGTTTAGAGCGCTGCCTCCACACGGCAGAGGTCATAGGTTCAAATCCTATACGTCCCACCAACTTTTCATATTTTTGTGGGGGAAAAAGGATTTGTTATATTTTGGCAAGTCCTTTTTTTATTGTTTGCCGAAGGAAAGTATTTCTTTTCCGTTGCCGGCTAAACGCTGAAACTCGCTGATCATCATAGCTATTTTTTCGCAAAAAAATCTTCTTTTTTTCTTGACTTTTAAAAAATATCTTTGTAACTTTGCCTCATCATTTTAATATCCAAATCATTATGAATAATTTACGTCAATACATTCAAAAAAAGGACATAGTTGAATTTATAGCATTAATTGCGACCATCGTTCTCGTTGTCATCGCTGATATGATTATAATGTGGCCTGTGGCAGCTGCTATCTTCTACATTTATTACATATTTCTGATTATTCACCTCATTAAACATTTTTGGGAATACCCCATTTTGAATAAGAAAGGTAAAATTTCCATTGGAATGTTCATCTTTTCCGTGTATGTCAAAACATACGCTGGTGCACTAATGCTATCATGGCTTTTTGCTTTTAACAAAATTCAATATTCATCAATAATATTGCCAATGACATTAATATGGGCAACGGTATCCTTATTGACCTATTTTATCTTAGTTCTTTGTAAGAAAGAACGAAGTGAAATTATCAATACGTCAATGTACTTCATTCCCCTTATCATTTCTTGTTTTTTCCTGTAATTAATCAATTCCAAAAACAATCAATGATAAATTTTTTCCAACGAGCCACAGAAAAATGCGGCTTGTTTTCTTATCTTTTTTTTCGCAACAAGTATAAATCCCCGTCCGTATCTAAAATCTCATACTGGGCACTGTCGCTTATCATCTGGTTAATTTTTTCCATATCTCCTTCATAATAACACCAATGCTCTTTTTTTACCAAGTAATATTCGGCATTATAATGAAGTCCGAAAGGAAACATATAAACGCTGTCTCGCAGGGCTAAATGAGGGGTAAAGAAAGATGTGGCGCATACGGAGGCATCATCGGGAATCTGTTGCAGCATTTTACGGGCAACCGACTGATTGAAATCGCTTGGCCGATAATGAGATGCCGAATAAATTCTCACTTTCTCCCGGAAAATTGGAGCAATAGGATTATCAACAGTATAAATCGTAGTACACAGATTTAATATTATCATTGCGACAGCTATGGCCTTTTGCCATTTTTGATGATTGATTTGTGCAATGACGATGAAGCTGGCGATAATTAAAATGGGGGCAAATTCAACATTATATTGGAACAATATTCCCCAAAATAAATTGTCGGCGGATAACATTTTTTGCGCCAACAACGGCGCCAACATAATCAAATAGTTTGGCTTGAAACAAGCAAGTAGCAACCCGGATGTCAATGCGCAAATGTAAAATTCAACTTTAAGACTTCCATTACTGCCAATCCCAAACAAATTTTGAATTGTTTCTATCGGATGAGATAAAATCCATAGGGAAATTTCCATAAAATTAGAACCCATATACTCGTAACGCCCAAAGCCCGGACTACTTCCTTGATTAAAATGAGGCATCACCCACAAAGTCACAACCGACAAATAGATGAAACAGAAGACCATATACGCACCTAACCATATCATTGCTTTTTTGTCTTTGCGATAATCCCAAAGTAAGGCGATAAAGACGAAGCAAAGCCACAATGGTATGGTTTCTTTGGCAATAACCATCAATAGCAGCATAAGTGATGATTTCCCGTAGCAACGAGATTTGAAAAAATACAACAACCACGGCAAAAACATAGTCGCCACGACATTGGAATGGTAGTCGAAAGACAAGGCGTGCCAAATGCCAAAAAAGGACAGGAAAGAGAGCATCGCGGCAAACGGTATTGTTTCAGTATCGCTATAAAGATGAATCAATTTATAAATGCCCACGGCTCCAAACAGAACCGCCAAAATTTGCACGACGAGTAGCGTCAACGGACCAAACAACCACACCAAGGGAGAAAAAACCATTAAATACAAATCAAAATGATCTCCTAACAAAACCATAGGTGCCTCTTGGAAGAAGCTGCTGTCGCACATTCTAAAATGCGCATAGTCGTACAGGGCTTTTGTATAAATGCCGAGATCCAGTCCGTATGTTCGAAAAGTAAAATAATTCGTAATGGAAAGTAATGAAAACAACACGGCAAAAACCACTAAGACAGTGATAAAAATGATTTTGCGATGTCGTTGAAAAAATTGCTCCATAAAACCGCTTCGTTTTGTTTACGACAATGAGTCAATGTGAAAATTTTAAGCTTTTGCAAAAATACATCTTTTGTTTGTATAAAAAAACAGAATCATCATTTCTCCATTTTCAAGATTTTCTTTTCAAAAGAACTAACGAAATTTTAGATTCAAAACACCTCACCATACAATTTTTATGTTATCTTTGCGTTTTCAATCAAAAAATAATTAGAAATGAACAATAAAGCTTCCATTTTTATTGGTAAAATCAAAGAAATAGGCAAAAATCTGCTGCTGTCCGTCACCAAACATCCGGTTGAATTTGTTTTACTGCTCTATGCAACCATCGTATTCATTTTGGGCGTGACAATTGATCACGAGGGAGGATGCTTTTACTATCCAATGCCCCTCATTCCATTTTTAGTCATCACCGCCTATTCGCTCAGCTTTTATCAGAAAAGAAATCGACTTTTTTTTCTGCTTTACCTCTTGCCGATCCCTCTTTGCACTCTTTGCCTACTATTTCCCCAACTTCCTGAGTTTGTCGATAGTTATACCTACTACATTCTGCTGATTGTCTTCTTTCTTTGGATGTTTATTCGAGCTTTTTTGTCTCACAATGAGGACTTTATCGAGCGCAATGCCGTCATGGCACGTTCCGCCGTTTTGGCTGCTTTTTGCGCAGGTGTCATTTATCTGCTCTACTTCTTAATCATTACTTCTTTCATTTTTATTTTTGATTTACCCGGAAATAAAGAATATACCATGTCAATCAGCATGGCCTATATTGTCTTTGTATTGATTATGCCGATGCTGTTTTTCACTATGGAAGATAGCACCAAAACATTTCAAATGAGCAGGTTTCTGAAAGCCATCCTGAATTGGGTGCTCACCCCTGCCCTGCTTATCTATACTATCATTTTATACGTTTACGCCGTCAAGATATTGGTAACATGGACTTTACCCAAAGGAATGATATCCATTATGATATTCATCTTCGGCCTGGTGGCAATGTTTGGCCAGATGATGCAGCATTTCTGCGACAAAAAGCCATTTCATTGGTTCTACCGGAATTTCAGCTGGTTTGCACTGCCACTTCTGGTAATGTTCTGGATAGGCACTGCCAGGCGAATTTCCGATTACGGACTCACCACATGGCGTTTTTATCTCATAGTCTGTGGTTTACTCATGACATTATACTTTATTCTATTCTTATTTAAGAATAAAAAAGGATATTTTATCCTCACCCTGAGTGCTGCCATCCTCTTTTTGCTCAGCATCTGCATTCCTCCTATTTCCGCCAAACACATTGCCCTTTACTCGCAAGTGGAACGCGTTCGAAATACCGCCAAACAGATTGGCATGTTGGATGACCACAAAATGCTGCGAACAGACCTGAAAACAGCTGACGACACACTGCATCTCAAAGAACATCGAACTATCTATCAATCATTAAGGTATATTGAGAAAGAAGCGGACTTTGAAAGTGAAAAATCCCTGGGTAAATTCTTCAATATTCGGTCCGCTGATGATTATTTGAAGAATCTCAGTCCAAAGACCGTGGCCTATGCAACCCAATATTCCGAACCTGCCATCAATGAAGAAGAAGACCAGACAAAATTTTGGGTAAACTTGCCCTCCAAAGACTATAAATTACCCATCGAAGATTATCAGTACCTTATCGCAAGTAATGATTATGGACCGAGTTTTGCTCACATTGAGCAATTCAAGGATATGAAAACTAATCAGATTCTGGATCAAATCTTGGAAACCCAATTAAAGAAATGCGGATACGTACCGGGGACTCCCATTACCGAAGCCTGGTGCGATTGTCATGCCGAAGAATTGCTCATTTACACAACAGACAGCGCCTGCATTGTCTTTTCTTCTTGGTATCTTAATGTAGAAGACGACCAGATTCACATCGAAAATTGGTTTATTGACTACACTTTGGTAAAATAATTTCAAAAATTCAAAGATCTAATTTTATGTCTATCAGCAAAGAAGAAAAATACAAAGCCTTACTTCCGATCATTCAATCGTTATTGGAAGACGAAACTGACGAAATCGCCCAAATGGCCAACCTGTCAGCCATTCTGCAACAGGAATTTGGCTTTTGGTGGACGGGGTTTTATCGTGTGATGGATAGGCAGTTGGTATTAGGACCGTTTCAGGGACCCATTGCCTGCACGCGCATTGCCCACGGCAAAGGCGTTTGCGGCACGGCGTGGGCAGCGGCACACACCATCATCGTGCCTGATGTCGAACAATTTCCCGGCCACATAGCATGCTCTTCCGAATCACGTAGCGAAATCGTGGTTCCCGTATGGAGAAATAATGAAATTGTCGCCGTTTTGGACATCGACAGCCGCGAACTCAACACCTTCGACGCCATTGACGAAAAATACCTAGAGCAAATCGGCAGCTTTTTGTACCCTGAAGAACAAGACATTTGGTTTGCCGCTGGCTGCTTTTGGGGAGCGCAGAAATTTTTCAAATTGGTAAAAGGCGTCATTTTTACAGAAGTCGGATTTGTCAATGGAAACGCCGAAAATCCCACTTACAAAGAAGTCTATACCGACACCACAGGCCATGCCGAATGTGTGCACGTACGCTACCTGCCAAAAGTGGTTTCGTTGGCAGAACTCACCCAACTATACTTTAAGATTATCGACCCATTGAGTTTAAACCAGCAAGGCGAAGACAAAGGAACTCGCTATAGAACAGGCGTTTACTATAAAAACGACAAGGATCTGGCCATCATTAAAACTATTTTTGAACAAGAAGAACGCTCTTTAGGGACAAAATT
>JAKSMH010000069.1 GCA_024400715.1 Bacteroidales bacterium
TGCTTTTTCTTCTTTCTTGCGCATAGACAACCACCGGCATTGTGGCGGCAATTCCTTGGTTGCCACTGCCCGAATTGCTCATAACCGGAATAATTTCGCCGGCCATACGGGCATCACAAGCCGATGAGGTGGCCGATAAAATCTTGGCATACAGACTGTGTTGACCAAAGAATTTCTTTTTGGGTTGGTGGAGAATGGTTTTTCCCAAGGCGTGGCCGCATCCTTTCGACATACCCAATTCGGCGGCTTTTGAATTCAATTTGGCCGCTTCAAGGATGAAACTGATTTCTTTGAAAGGTGCCGTTGTCGCAAAGTCGTAGATTTTGCGTAAACTGAGTTCAACGGTGTTCTTGCTATCCGTTGTCGTGCTGACTTTGCCTTGGTCTAATAGCGTTTTGCCGTTTTTGGCGATAAAACTAAAATGGGTATGCTCGTGGGAAATAATGACCGTGGCACTATTTTTTCCGTTTTTAACCGTGATTTCGATATAGAGTTTTTCTTCCGTATCTTTTTTCTGACCAATATGGATTCGTTGTTCCTGAATGTATTGTTTACCCCGTTCAACGGCTTCGGGAGTAGTATCTTTTAAAACTTCCAAGAGATATTCTGATTTTCCGATAAGTGCGCCAAGGGCGATGGCAATGGGAAGGCCGACCATCCCCGTGCCGGGAATACCCACGCCCATAGCATTTTTAAGCATATTTCCACTTAATAACACGTCAATTTGTTCAGGCGTTGTTCCTAATGTTTCCGTGGCTTTGGCGACGGCTAAGGCAACGGCAATGGGTTCGGTACAACCAATGGCGGGAACTACTTCCTGCTGGATTAAGGCGATGATTTGCTCTCTTTCGTTTTTAGTCATTATAGTAAGAAATTTAAATTTACAAAAATAAACTAATAATGAATGTGAAAATGTGAAAAAATCTTAACTTTGCATTTCTAAAAACTCAAGATAATGAAAACTTACAATTTTGACGAGATTATTGACCGAAAACACAGCAATTGCGTTAAATATGATGGTTATCAGGATATTTATGGAACCGATGGATTAATCCCATTATGGGTGGCAGATATGGATTTCAAAACTCCCGATTTCGTTTTTGACGCCATCAGAGGGCGGTTAAATCATCCGGTTTTGGGATATTTTGTGCATTCCGATGGTTTTTATCGTTCTATTATTCAATGGATGGAACGGCGGCATCAGTGGAAGATAGAAAAGGATTGGATTTATTTTGCGCCGGGTATCGTCCCGGGTTTGGCCTTTATTGTTCAGGCATTTACCGCTCCTGGCGATAAGGTGTTGTTACAGACTCCCGTATATCATCCGTTTTATTATGTCGTTCAAAACCAAAGTCGGGAAATCGTTCGCAATCCTTTGCGTTTGGTGGACAATCATTTTGAAATGGATTATGAAGACTTGGAAGACAAGTTAAAGAAAGGAGTAAAAATGATGATTCTCTGTAATCCTCACAATCCGTTAGGACGCTGTTGGACGAAGGCGGAGTTGCAAAAAGTGGGTGAACTGTGCCTGCAATATCATTGTCTGCTTGTTTCCGATGAAATTCATTCCGATTTGATGATGCCGGGTTACAAACATACTCCAATGGCCAATATTTCAAATGCGATAGCTCAAAATACCATTACTTGTATGGCTCCAAGTAAAACTTTCAATATCGCCGGATTGGCCACGTCCGAAATTATCATCCCCAATGAGAATTTACGGCGGCAATTTGAAAAGGTGATGTATGACGGTGTGCATCTATTTGTGGGAAATATCTTTGGCGAATTGGCTTTGGAGGCCTGCTATACCTACGGTGAGGAGTGGTTGGAACAATTATTGGTCTATTTGAACAAAAATGTGGATTTAGTCCAACAATATATCAAGGAAAATTTACCTGAAATTAAAACGTTCCGTCACGAAGCAACTTATCTTCCTTGGCTTGATTTCAGCGGTTTTCAGATGAATCACGAGGAATTGTTCCGCAAATTGGCCAATCAGGCCCGTGTGGCCTTAAATGACGGCCAAATTTTTGGTGAAGAGGGACGATGTTGCTTTAGAATCAATGTGGCTTGCCCTACTTCCACGTTGGAACGGGCTATGGAACAAATAAGGACTACTTTTCGTCCATAATCTTATTTTTTAATTCGATTAAATCCTGCTCCATTGCGATTTTGTCGATGACTTTCTTGATAATGACATCCAATTCGCTGCCTTCTGAGTAGTCGGCAGGCGCAATATAGTCGGCACGTTTGTGTCGTATGATTTCTAAGCATATTTCACGTGGCGAGCGGCGCAGACCCGCAGGTCTCTTGGCATCTGGATTATAGACGGCTATGGCATTGCCGCCTTGCATTTTCACCATTTTCATTGCCGGGACGTCCGTTTCACCATCGCCGAGATAAATCATATTTGAAAAAGGAACGGCTTTTTCGTCTTCCGGTACGATTTTGTTAATCAAAGTGTTATCGTAGGCATTGTTGATACCCTTGTTGATTCGGAATAAAAATTGGGTTTTATTGGTATAATTTACCGCAAGGGCTGGCCAGCAAGCCACTCCGTTTTTGTCGTATTGAAAGCCGGAGGCGAAAATATTCTTGAAATACTTGGCAATGGAGGTTCCTTGAACAAATTCACGAAGTCCGGAAGAAATGATGTGGTGTTCCAAAGTAAGGTTTTTTGTGGCCGCATATTGGTTCATACGCTTAAAATAGTCCTCTACGCCTTTGAAAAAGGTAATGTGTTCGCCATATTTGATGAAGGTGTCCCTGTGAATGGAAATGTTTTTTTCTTTTGCCTTAGTCAACATCAGGTAAAGATAAGCCAACACTTCATCCATATCGTTATCTTGGGCCACCTGATTGGCTTCAGCCCAAAACTCTCCCTTATCCATATTGATATCAGGGATGAAGTTGTATTCCTGCATATTGCCGGCCGCAAGGGTTCCGTCAAAGTCGTATGCGATGGCAACAATTCTTTTACTTTTCATACTAATGGTTGTAAAATTAATAATTTTGACCAATTTGATCTGTGGTAAGCCCGGTAATCCGTAAACATAAAAAGCCAGTTCCTGAACCTTTTGGATATGCCGGACTGCCGGTTGGCAAAATTACACAAATTAATGGAAAAAAACGCCACCTTCGGAGATAAAATTTTAGGCTTCCAATGATTCATCGCCATTCCGCCGAAGCGCAGCGAGAGCAGAACCTCCTCACAAGACTTAATAGTATTACTATACTTTGCCAATTCTTGAGTCAACATTGAATGAAAAAATCAAAAACATCTGTTTTTCTCAAAGAATTGAGTATCTTTGCAGACGATAAAACGTTGAGAGGCAAAATCATATTTTGTGTTTCTCTTTTTGAAATGAATATATGTTAAACCTAAATTTTAAATTTATGAAATCAGTTTGTTCAAAATTAATGATGATTCTTTTGGCTGTTGCCTGTTGTACCTTGGTTTCCTGTAAAAAAGAAGAGGTTAAAAAAGATGATACTACCCAGTCAAGTGAAGAATTCACTTTTGTTGGGAATTACGATTTGGAAATCGTTACGGATAGTCTCGGTAGTGATGGAACTTGGTTTTCCCGTGAGTTTTATGAAGAAATGACCGGTAAACACGAGGGACCTTTCTATGGCCGTTTGACCATCACCCAAGATAATGCCACTACATTTAAAATTGTTGGTAAAGTATTGGTGGGTACCGATAGTATGGAATACTATAACACGACCGCGGTTTTGGATGCCAACGGGAATTTGCTTCCTGAACCAAGCTCTTTGGTTAGCGATTTTACACACAATTTCACATACGGACCTATTGCTCCTCAAAATCCGCTTGTATTTCGTACCGAACGCCACGTTCCCACGTATGACATGGACTGGGGTTATATTATGACCAATACCGCTACTAAACGATAATCATTTAAAATGGAATAAAAATGATTCAATTTACTTCTGAAGATATTCAGTTTATTCAAGCACGCGGCAGCAAACAGGAAGAGGTGCAACATCAATTTTCGTTTTTTGAAAAAGGGTTTGACTTTATTTGTCTTGACCGTCCGGCCACGATTGATGATGGCATCGTCGCTCTTGAAGAGGAACAAATCGAAGAATTGGCTGGTGACTACGAAAACCTCGTCAAAGAGAAAATCGTTACCAAGTTTGTTCCCGCTTCCGGGGCGGCTTCCCGAATGTTTAAGGAATTGTATTCCTATCTTGAAAACGATAATGAAGAAATCGTCTCTAAGGCGCAAAATTTCCTTGCTAAACTTGAAAAATTTGCCTTTTACGACGATTTGCGGCAGGTGATGCGACAAGACGGCTATTCTTTAGAGCAAGAAATTGAAAATCAAAATTATAAGCTGATAATCCGTTATATTTTATATCCTCAAGGTTTGAATTATGGCAATCAACCCAAGGGTCTGTTGAAATTTCACCGCTATGACGTTGGCTGCCGAACCGCTGTTGAGGAACATTTGGTGGAAGCTGCTCAATATGCACAGGATGCCAATCACGTATGCAGATTGCACTTTACGGTTTCTCCACAGCACCAACAGGGTTTTGAACAGTTGTTGGATAGGGTATTGCCTGAATACGAACAACGTTTTGGCGTGAAATACGAGATTACGTGCTCTATTCAAAAACCATCTACCGATACTTTGGCCGCAGAACTTGACAATCAGCCGTTTAGAGATGAAAATGGTCAGTTGTTTTTCCGTCCCGGCGGACACGGTGCTTTGATTGGCAACTTAAATGATCTGCATTCTGATCTTGTCTTTGTTAAGAATATTGACAATGTTACCACGGAAGATAAGGCCGAAACCACGTTTTTATACAAAAAAGCCCTTGCATCTTACTTGATTGAATTGCAAAAGAAAACTTTTCGTTTCTTGAAAAAGATTGAAAATCAGGATTTTGACGAAATGGATTTATGCGAAATGCTGGATTTTGCCGCTACCGAATTAATGATCAATGTTGATGATGACCCTTCTGCCGAGGCCTTGTTTGAAAAGTTGAACAGACCGATTCGTATTTGTGGAATGGTAAAGAATGAAGGCGAACCCGGTGGCGGTCCGTTTTGGGTTGTAAATGAAGAAGGGGAAGAAAGTCTGCAAATCGTGGAATCTTCGCAAATGGATAAAAATGATCCGGAGCAAATGGTCATTGTTAAGGAAGCCACCCATTTCAATCCCGTGGATATGGTTTGTTCATATAAAAACTATAAAGGCGAATATTTTAACCTTCAAGATTATGTGGATGTAAATACGGGTTTTATTTCATCGAAATCTTACGGCGACAGAACCCTGAAGGCAATGGAATTGCCTGGACTGTGGAATGGCGCTATGGCTCAATGGATTACGATTTTTGTTGAGGTTCCTTTGTCCACGTTCAACCCTGTAAAGACTGTTTTTGACTTGGCTAAAAGGTAAAACGAATGTGTGTAATAAATTAACGCATTAGATATTATTCGCAACCCGACCGACAATGAGTGACTTAATTCATATTGACAAAGAATACAAAACTTGGATTGAAAATCTTGTCTTACTATATCGACAGCAACAAGTGAAAGCCGCCGTTAAAGTAAACGAAGAAGTTATTCGTTTCTATTGGACCTTGGGAAAAGACATTTCGGAAAAAGCATACGACAACAAGTATGGAAGTCATTTTTATGAAATTTTAAGTTTGGATTTGCGTTCTGAAATGAGCAATGCAAAAGGTCTTTCGGAAAGCAATATTCGCTATGCAAAACGTTTTTATTCGTTGTATATCAATTTATTGAAAAATCTTCAGCAACCTGCTGAAAAATCTGCCTTGATGAATTTTCAGCAATCTGCTGAAATATTCGATGTACTTTTTTCCATTCCATGGACGCACCATCTTTACATTATAGATAAGACCAAAGGAGATTTCGCCAAGGCATTCTTTTATGTGAGGAAGACGTTGGAAAACAATTGGAGTCGAAATGTTTTGTTGAACATGTTGTCTTCAAATTTATATGAACGTGAAGGCTCGGCAATCAGTAATTTTTCAAAGGTTTTGCCCGAACCGGAAAGTTGCTTGGCTCAGCAAATAACAAAAGATCCTTACAATTTCAGTTTTCTGACTCTTACGGAAGATTATAAGGAGTCGGAATTGAAAGACGCTCTTATAAGCAATATCGCCAAAACATTGATGGAATTGGGACGTGGATTTGCTTATATGGGCAAAGAGATTAGAATTAAAATTGGGGAAACCGAAAAGTTTTTGGATATGCTCTTTTATTGTGTACCTTTGCACCGATATGTTGTCGTAGAAGTGAA
>JAKSMH010000007.1 GCA_024400715.1 Bacteroidales bacterium
CACTACCAGGGCAACCAAAAGGAAAGAGATTCGGCCTACCATCAGGGCACCTGTTGGCCGTGGCTCCTGGCTCCATTCAGCGACGGAATGTTGGCCGTTTATGGCAAATCTGCCGTCCCGTTTTTGGAAAACATCTTTTACAAATTTGACAGCTGTATGAAGGACTACGGCATTTCCAGCATTTGTGAAATCACCGACGGAGATCCACCTTTCAAACCCAACGGATGCATTTCTCAGGCCTGGAGCGTGGCCGCCTTATTATACCTGAAATGGCAGGTAGATAGAATGAAATAGAATATTAACCAAGAACTAACAACGATGAGAGTATTAATGTTTGGATGGGAGTTTCCCCCGCATATCGCAGGCGGATTAGGCACGGCTTGTTACGGCTTAACCAAAGGTTTAGCTCAAAACGATGTCGATGTTACTTTCGTAATGCCCAAAGCATCGGGAGATGAAGATCAAAGTATGATTAAAATCATCAATGCGAGTGACGTAGAAATCGATCCAAGATTCTCCGCCTATTTTCATTATTTCCACGATGCATCCTTCATCCAAGTCAACTCTCAACTGATACCTTACGTCGGATTAGACGATTATTATCTTGTCGTCAACCAAATTGAAAGCGGCATTTTTGAACATTCTTCTTCAAACGGAAAAATCAAATATCAATTTTCCGGCAAATACGGAGAAAATTTGATGCAGGAAGTGGAACGTTATGCCCAAATTGCCGCGGAAATTGCCCAAAACGAACAATTTGACATCATTCACGCCCACGATTGGCTTACTTACAAAGCCGGAGTCGCCGCCAAGAAAGTCAGCGGGAAGCCCTTAGTTGTCCACATCCACGCTACCGAATTTGACCGTTCAGGAGAAAACAACATCAACGATATCGTTTACGGCCTTGAAAAATACGGTATGAGCGAAGCCGACAAAGTGTGTGCCGTGAGTGACCTCACTCGCAAAATCGTCATCGAAAAATACCACATTCCCGCAGAAAAAGTCGTCACGCTGCACAATGCCGTCATTCCCAATAATAAAACGGTATCACGAGAAAAACACGTCAAGGAAAAGATTGTCACATTCTTAGGTCGCGTCACCTTTCAAAAAGGACCTGACTATTTTGTTGAAACCGCACGAAAAGTGCTTGAAAAAGACTCCAACGTGCGCTTCGTATTGGCTGGCGACGGCGATATGATGCCGCATATCATCGACCGAGTGGCCGAACTGCACATTGCAGACCGCTTCCATTTCACGGGATTTTTACGTGGAGATGATATCGACAAGATGTTCGGCATGAGCGACGTTTACGTAATGCCGTCCATTTCGGAACCATTCGGCATTTCACCTTTGGAAGCTATGCGGGCCAATGTGCCGGTCGTCATTTCCAAGCAGTCGGGCGTTGCCGAAGTGCTGCAACACGCCATCAAAGTCGATTTCTGGGATATTGACGCCACCGCGGATGCCATTTACGGACTGCTGCACTACCCAGCCCTTTCCAAACTCTTTGTCCAAAACGGAAAAGAAGAAGTAGATAACCTCAAATGGGAATATGTGGCCCGGAAACTCAAAAACATCTATCAATCTCTTATTTAAACTCATCAAAACTTCAAATATCAATATGAATAATCATCGGAATTAAAATTAAGACAATGCATAAAATCTGTTTTCATTTTCAAATCAGTCAACCCTTTCGTCTAAGAACATACCGTTTCTTCGACATCAATCAAAACCACCATTATTTTGATGATTATCAGAATAGTTACTTGGCTAATCGTCTGGCTGAGAGATGCTATCTTCCTGCCAATGCGATGTTCCTTGAGCTGATCAGGAAATACGGAGAACAAATACATTTAAGTTTCAGCATATCTGGAAGTTCCATTAAATTATTTCAAGAATATTGTCCCGATGTCATTCAAAGTTTCAAGGAACTGATTGCCACTGGCAATGTTGAAATTACAGGAAGTACCTTCACCCACAGTATTGCTTCTTTGTATAACAAAAGCTGTTTTTTGGAACAAGTTCATCTTCAAGAAAAGTTATTAAAAGAAGTCTTCGGCATTCGCCCCACGACTTTTTGCAACACCGAAATCATCTATTCAGATGAGATTGGCGAATGGCTGCACGAAGCCGGTTATGATACGGTGCTCACCGAAGGCGCAAGACATATTTTGGGTTGGAAAAGCCCTTGCTTCCTCTATTGCAATCCATTTCAAACCGACTTGAAATTATTACTGAGAAGTTATCAGCTCTGCGATGACATCACCTCTCGTTTCGAAGAACAGGGTGCTGACGGTATGGGACTGACGGCGGAAAAATACATTCAAAAATTGGATACGATTTCCGAAGAATCTCCTTTCATCAATCTTTATTTTGATTACGAAATCATTGGGGAATACCATACAGCCGAGAGCGGAATTTTTGAATTTTTCAAGGCATTATTTTCACAATTAGCTGAATCTAAGCAATATCAGTTTATGATGCCTAAGGAAGTCACCCAACACAAGATTCCTTGCTCCACGATGCACGCCCCGTGGCCCATATCCTATTCTGGCGACGAAAAAGACACTGCCGAATGGTTAGGCAACGATTTGCAAAACGAAGCCTTCCAGCAATTGTTCCAATTGGAAGAACTTTACAAAAAATCCCATAACGAAACCGCGAAGTTGAATTGGCTTCGACTACAAGCGGCCGACCACTTTAACTTTATGGGCACCAAGTGGTTCGCACACAATACCGTTCGCCGAAACTTTGACGTATATCCATCTCCTTATCAAGCATTCATCAATTTTATGAATGTACTTAACGATGTTAAATTACAATTAGAAGAAAGTTCCAAATAATGTTCAAGTCAAAGCGTTGTTTTCTACTTGTTTTCCTAATATTTCTTGCGGTAACGGGAGCGGCCTCCCCCATCGACAGTAGTTACGCCAAGCGAATTGCCAGCCGTTTCCTTCAACAGACAAGAGGTTCCGTCTGCCCGGAATTGACATATCTTCACTTACATCCCGACAACCCTTCGTCCTATTACATCTTCAATTATGATAATGGGTTCATCATTGTTGCCGGGGACAACAACCAATCACCCATATTGGGTTATTCAACAGAAACGCACTTTCAGGAAAATAACCTTCCCCTACTTCTAAAAAAGACCCTTCAAGTCCAACCTCGACAAAGTCGAAGTACAGAAAATAACATAGAAAATCCTGATGCTCACCTATTGTGGCAAACCTTGGAATCTGGAAACGCCACTTCCAACGACATCATCTCCGTAGATCCCATTATACAAACCACTTGGGGACAAGACCCCTATTACAATCTGCTTTGTCCCACCGACAACAATTCCACATCCGGACGTGCGGTAGCGGGCTGCATTTCCGTAGCAATGGCACAAATCATAAACCACCACCAGTTTCCGCAAAACGGATTTGGTTCTCACGAATATACCAGTGCCCTTTACGGGCACCTTTCCGCCGACTTTGGCAATACCACCTACGATTACGACAATATGCCCAATGCCTTGACCGAATATTCCTCTATGCAGGAGAAAATGTCGGTGGCGACCTTGATTTACCATTGCGGTGTAGCCATCGAAACCGACTACGGTCCTGAAAGCAGTTCGGCTTATCCCATTGGCAACGCACCCAGCGGTTTTCACGCCTTGAAAACCTATTTTGGTTACGATGACGCCATCAGTCTGCGAAAAAACTATTTTAGCACCACGCAAGAATGGGAAGACACGCTCCGTCGCCAACTGGATGCCGGGCTTCCTTTTATCTTGTCCGGCCAGGGAAGCGACTCCCACACTTTTCTTTGTGACGGTTATCAAATCATTGACGGACAAACCTTTTTTCATATCAACTGGGGTTGGAAAGGCAACAACGACGGCTATTTTTCACTCACCCATCTAAATCCGGAATCCTATGATTATACTTATCAACAGAAGGCCATTATCAACTTATATCCAGTCCAACACACTTGTATCAATGTAAGTCCAAACAGCTTAAATTTAATGGGCAACAACAGCATTGATTCCATCAATATATCGGGATCTATGATTAGCGGGAACATCTTGGTCAACAGCAACGACAACTTCCTGCTATCCACGGATAAAAACATTTGGCAAAACAGTTGCGCATTAGATAGTTCTGGTGGTAAGATATACGTTCAGTACGTGTCATCCGGCAACAACACCGACAGCATCGACATCAGCATTACAGCCAATGGTGCCGACAGCAAGACCGTCATTGTGCAGGGCTACACGGACGTGGATACTATTTACGCCCAAGCGATGGGAGGCGGACGCATAGAACCCGCTGGAATCATTCTTGCGCCACGACACGGAAATATTGAATTTCGCCACAACAGTTTGGATCCACAACACGCCTTTTCCGCATTGGTCATAGACGGGGACACATCCACCATAAATACTGGAAGCTATACCTTTGAAAACATAAATGGAAATCATTCCATCACCGCCATATACCATTGGATATCACCGCATCTTCAGATTGACTCCTCGGTACTTCACTTTTCCGCCAGATTACACAGCAACAGCACCTCGCAACTTATCCATGTACGGCAGATAGATTTCAGAGGAAGTGTCACGGCACGGGTTGGAAACCACTTTGAGCTCTCTCCTGACAACCAAAACTGGTTTCAAGAATATGAATTCAATCAAGAAAACAGCTCCATATTTCTGCGTTATACGGCCAATGACAGTTTGCCAGCAGAGGATTTTCTTATTCTAAGTGTTGATGAACCTGCCATTTGCGACAGTTTGCCCTTGTATGGACAACTCAGTCCATACAACATTTACCTATACGGCAGCATTGGAGGGCATTTTGAACCGGCGACAGATGTGGTTTCCGTGGCCTACGGAGCAGACACCACGATTTACTTCATTGCGGATGACAATTATGAAGTTTTAAGAGTAATTTTGGACGACAACGACTTACACCAAATTGACAGTCTTCGATTAAGGCATATCACGCAAGACCACAGTATTTTTGTTCAATATCAAGCACATAGTGTTGGCATTGAAATCAATTCCGAGGATCGAATTTTCCTTTATCCCAATCCGGCCAGCAACCATATAACACCCCAATTGGGTGTTGACTTAGCGGTGGCCTTTTTGACCATCTACGACATCCACGGCCAGATTGTTGAAAAAATGGAAATTAAAAATAGCGAACCGATAAATATAAGCCATTTATCCAAAGGAAGCTATATTTTCGTCATTGAGAAACAGGATAAAATCTTTATTGAAAAAGTTATAAAGAACTGATTATCAATTATTTGAAAATTACTTACCGAACTTTTTAAAAAAAACTCTTGCGAGTATGTTTTTGGTATTGATTTTTTTTGTATTTTCGTAAACTAATATTTTTGACAAGAAAAGAAATTTACAAACCTAATTACTAACACATAAAAATTAAAGATTATGGCATTTAAAGGAGCATTAGTCATTAACACTGAAAAGTGCAAAGGTTGCGAAGTGTGTATCACCGGTTGTCCAAACGGTTGTATCGCGCTTTCAAAAAAAGTAAATGCAAAAGGTTACAATTATCTTGAAGTAGTAAACGAAGACGCATGCGTTGGCTGTGCCAATTGTGCGGTAATTTGTCCTGATGGCGTTATTGAAGTTTACCGTGCCAAGGAGTAACCAACACGCAAAACAAGAAACAACAAAAACAATTAACAACTAAACATTTTACAAAATGGCAAAAGAATTGAAATTAATGAAGGGTAACCAAGCCATTGCCGAGGCTGCCATTCGTATGGGTTGCGACGGTTATTTCGGCTATCCTATTACCCCTCAGAGCGAAGTATTGGAAACATTGATGCAGGAACGTCCTTACCTGACAACGGGTATGGTTGTGCTGCAGGCTGAAAGCGAGTTGGCATCTATCAATATGGTATATGCCGGTGCAGCGGCTGGCAAACGCGTTATGACTTCATCTTCCTCACCTGGATTTTCATTGATGCAAGAAGGTCTTTCATATATTGCCGGTGCTGAACTTCCGGCATTGTGTGTAAACGTTGTTCGTGGCGGTCCAGGCCTTGGCACCATCCAACCTTCACAATCCGACTATTTCCAGACCACCAAGGGTGGTGGACACGGTGACTACAGACTGATCACCTTGGCACCGGCATCGGTACAGGAAATGTATGATTTCGTAGAACTTGGTTTTGACTTGGCATTCAAGTACAGAAACCCAGCTGCCATCCTTTCCGACGGTGTTATCGGCCAGGTGATGGAAAAAGTCATGGTTGACGACTACAAGCCACGTTGGACCAACGAATACATTGAAAAGAATTGTCCATGGGCTGCCACGGGACACCGTTCAACGGGCAAGCACCGTATTGTGACATCTCTTGAATTGGAAGCTTTGAAACAAGAAGCCATCAACGAAAGAATCCAGGCCAAATACAGAAAATGCGAAGAAGAAGACGCCCGTTACGAAGCCATCAACTGCGAAGACGCAGACTACGTTTTCGTAGCTTACGGTTCTGCCGCACGTATTTGCATGAAGTCTATGGAACTCGCACGTGCCGAAGGCATCAAAGTGGGTTTGATTCGTCCTATTACCTTGTGGCCATTCCCAACTAAAGCCGTTGCTGAAATTGGCGGTCGCATGAAGAAGATCTTAAGTGTTGAAATGAATGCCGGTCAAATGATCGAAGACGTCAAGTTAGCCGTTGACTGCAAGGTTCCTGTTGAACACTACGGCCGTTATGGTGGCGTCATTCCAACCCCGGTTGAAATTTTCGATGCGTTGAAACAAATGGTTAAATAAATTAATTCGTTGAAATTATGACAAGAGAAGATATAATTAAACCCGAAAACTTAGTGTATAAACGTACGCCGGTTCTCACAGACAACGTTATGCACTATTGCCCAGGCTGCGGACATGGTACAGTTCACAGAATCAGTGCCGAAGTTATCGAGGAAATGGGCATCCAGGACAACGTCATCGGTATTTCACCAGTAGGTTGCTCTGTATTAGCTTACAACTATTTTGATGTTGACTTTGTTGAAGCAGCTCACGGCCGTGCTCCTGCCTGCGCTGCCGCCATCAAGCGTCTCCGTCCCGAAACCTTCGTTTTCTCCTATCAAGGTGATGGCGACTTGGCTTCTATCGGCGCTGCCGAAGTGTTGCACGCCTGCAACCGTGGTGAAAACATCACCATGATCTTCATCAACAACGGTATTTACGGTATGACTGGTGGTCAGATGGCGCCTACTACCCTCGAAGGTATGGAAACCGTCACCTGCCCTTACGGTCGTGACCCCGAAATCATGGGACATACCATGAGAATGACCGAAATGCTGGCTCAACTTCCCGGCACTTACTATGTAACCCGTCAGGCCGTTTATACTCCTGCCTTGGCTCGCAAATGCAAGAAAGCCATCCGTCAGGCCTTTGAAAACCAGAAACTCAACAAGGGCGTTTCTTTCGTAGAAGTTATCTCTAACTGTAATTCCGGCTGGAAGATGACGGCGGTTCAAGCCAACAAGTGGATGGAAGAAAACACATTGAAATATTTCCCACTGGGAGATATGAAAGTGGATGGCAAATTCGATCCTAAATTCATCGAACGCGTGGCCACATTCGACCAACCCAATGAGACTTTATTCTCACTGAGAAAAAAATAATTAATCCTAAAATTCACAAGAAATGACAGAAGAAATAATTATAGCAGGTTTCGGCGGTCAAGGTGTTCTCTCAATGGGTAAAATCCTGGCCTACGCCGGCATTATGCAAGACAAGGAAGTTAGCTGGCTTCCTTCATACGGTCCTGAAATGCGTGGTGGTACATCTAACGTTACGGTAATCTTGAGCGACGAACGTATTTGCTCTCCTTACCTCAACCAATTCGATACCGCCATCATCCTCAACCAACAGTCTATGGACAAATTCGAAAAGGCAGTTAAACCTGGCGGTTTATTGATTTACGATCCCAACGGTATCAGCAACCACCCCACTCGTAAAGACATCAACATCTACCAAGTGGAAGCTACCGACAAAGCCAGCGAACTGGGTATTTCAAAATTGTTCAATATGATTATCCTCGGTGGTTTCCTCGCCGTTAAACCTTTGGTAACTCCCGAAATGCTTCACAAAGGTTTGGAAAAATCCCTTCCCGAACGTCACCACCACCTCATTCCTAAGAATGAAGAGGCCGTTGAAATCGGCAAGAGCTTGTTGAAACCTTATCACACGCTGTAATCATTATTTTGATTTTTCATAAAAAAACGGCGACCATTCGGTCGCCGTTTTTCGTTTAGGCCTCCATTAACGACTGTCATTCTTTTTCAGGAAAACAAATCGTCATCCAAAGCCTCCGACGTGATACTGTCCCCAAAAGTTAAGGGAATTATCCCCTTCCGCCTTGCAAAGAGATTCCGACTTCGCTACGCTTCATCGTAATCTCAACAAGATTAATCGGATAATCCAAAAAGTGAATAATTTTCTTGCATTTTTTCTTAATATTTTTTTTTACTAGTTATCAATAAAAAAATATTGTATCTTTGCAAGATAGAATTTTTATTTTAAACCTTAATATATTTTAAGCCTATGAAAAAATTATTACTATTAAGCTTGTGTGCTTTGTCATTGTTTTGCGCTCAAATACAAACAATCAATGCACAAACTGTTTGGGACGGAACAGCCGACGTCTCCTGGTATGACGAATCTCAAACCGATTTCTACATCTATACAGCCGAAGAATTGGCAGGTTTGGCTTCCTTGGTCAACAACAGCACTTCCAATTTTTCAGGTAAGACCATCCATTTGGAAGCCGACATTTGGCTTAATTCGGACAACGACAACACCAACAATTGGATTAAGATTGGCGGCTGTACCCAGTCCTCCGGTGAAATATCGGGAACCATCAAAGCTTTCAGCGGCACCTTCCATGGTGGTGGACACATCATTTACAATATGTACTGCAACAACAGCGGCTATTTCCAAGCCGGTTTGTTTGGCAACCTTCAATATCCCGGCTCCATCGACTCTCTGATTTTGATAAATCCCGTAACCATTTCCAACGGTATGATGGGTGCTTTGGTTGCTTTTATCGGCAACAACAGCAATTCAGGCAACGGCATTGTCAACATCAGCGAATGTATGGTCATCAACGAACAAGTGCAAGGTGTCAACACATCATCCAACAATAATGTCGGCGGTTTGGTGGGAGCAGCATATCCCAACAAACAGAGCGGTGGATATTGTACAACCAACATTCAACATTGCCTTGTCACAGGATCCATTACCGGACAATATGTCGGAGGCATCTGTGGAAACAGCCAAGGTGCCGCCTGCTCCAACTGCTATTTTGCAGGCACTATCAGTAGCAGTTACGCCACAGGAGGCATCTGCGGTTATAGCGGCACGGTCAGCAACTGTTTCTCCACCTTTTCAGGAAGCAACTCATCGGGTAATGGCACCACGAAAACCCTTGCCTATATGCAAAGCAACGCATTTCTCAGCGACCTTGACAACCATTTCAAATAGGACTTCTGCGACTATAACGACGGACTGCCCGTATTAACCTGGCTTCCCTGTGAAAACGACCCAGATTGCGGAACGGTAAGTGAAATTCAATTCACCAATATCACGGGTTCTTCCGCTATGGTTTCTTGGTCCGCAAGTCCATACGGAACCCCAATGGAATTCATCTTGGAATACACTATTGCCGGAGAAGAGAACTGGGAAAGTGTCTATGCGGAAAGCAACAGTTACCTGTTAAGCGGACTTGAGCCCAGCACAGAATACGAAATTCGCATTATGACCAACTGCGAGGAAGGCAGCAGCGATTATCAGACCAGCGGTTTTACCACGCGTTGTCTGGTGGATGAAGAATTTGCTATTGGCAATGGCACAGGCACAAATTATCAATTCCCTGTCAACAATTATTACAACTACACTTACAGCCAACAGATTTTCACTGCCGAAGAATTGGGAAACACCGCCAACAACATATCGGGTATTAGTTTCCAATATGGCTATTCTTCCCCATCTACCGCAAAAAATGACGTTAATATATATCTGGGGCACACTTCTAAAAGCAGTTTCGCCAGCGGAAGCGACTACGAGTTGTTTGACAGTCTGCAACTGGTATATTCCGGTGCCTTAAACTGCACCCAGGGATGGAATCGTTTTGACTTTGACACTCCTTTTGAATACAACGGCATCAACAACCTCATCGTGGCCGTGGATGACAATTCGGGACATTACAACAACAGTTCCTACGTGTTTAATACCCATAGCACTTCCGGCTATATGACCATTTCCCATTTTTCTGACTCAGACAATCAAGATCCAGCAAATCCTTCCTATGCCGGCAGCAATTACAGCAACCGCAACAATGTCAAGATTCACTATTGCGCTGAAGGTACTTGTGCCGCACCCACTTTAATTGTCACCAACACCGATGCCAACAGTGTCGAGATAGAATGGACTCCCGGCTATCAGGAAAGCACTTGGGAACTGCGCTATAAGGCAACGAGTGAGACAGACTGGATTGATGAAGGATATGTTTATGGAAATTCCTACTCGCTCTATTCACTTAGTCCAAACACTCATTACACCGTTCAACTACGTGCCATCTGCGACGAAGGATATGAAAGTTCTTGGACTTCCGCCAACTTCAAGACCGAATGCGGTCCTATTTCATCCAGCGACCTTCCCTGGTCCACCAATTTTGACGAAGAAGATTATTCAAGTTTACCTGATATTGAAAAATTTCCAGACTGCTGGAATAAACTCACCTCTGACGCTTCTCATTTTCCATACGTCTATTCCGGTTCTTACCACAGTGCTCCCAATTCATTGGATTTCCATTACACACCCAACTGCTATGACGTGGCTATTTTGCCTGCCTTGGGCGACGATGTAGATGCAAACAGTTTAATGCTGACTTTCTACCTGATTAAATCCTCCACCTCCGCCATTATGGAAATTGGAGTTATGGATGACAAGGATGACATTACCACTTTCGAAGTATTAGACACGTTGAACACGAATGAACTGGAAAGCTGGGAATATATTATGTACCCGCTGTCAAACTACACCGGTTACGGCAAATACATCGCCTTCCGCGTTTCCAACGGCAACAGCAGCACATACAGAATTGACGATCTTACTATGGACTTCATTCCAAGTTGTTTACAACCTCTCAATGTCACCATTAGCAATATCGATGCCAATTCTGCTACCATTGCATGGACAGATGCCAATGATGCCAGCAGTTGGATTATCGAATATGACACTACCGGATTCACACCCGGTACAGGCATTACTGTCACAGCCACGAGCAATCCATTCGAATTAACCGGACTTGACAATAGTTACACATACGACATCTATGTAATTGCGAACTGTGGGGGTTCTGACTACAGCGACTACAGCGAAGTTCGTACATTCACCACGGAAATTTGTAGTCTCAGCGACCAATGCGAATACACTTTCAACCTGCACGACAGCTATGGTGATGGCTGGAACGGAAACTCCATCAGTGTTTACAGCAACAATATTTTAGTAGGCACTTACACAATACCAAGTGGCAATGACGAGGCAAGCTATAGTGTTGGTCTTTGCGACATGAGCAACGTTAGTTTAGTTTGGACCAGCGGTTCCTACGCTTACGAAACCTCATTTGAAATCCTTGATCCATCTGAAGAAACAATTTACAGCTGCACAGACGGCAGCACCCTTACTTCTGGTGTTTCCTTTACCAACTTTACCATCTCTTGCTCGGCACAAACCTGCTTGAAACCAACAGATTTGGCAGCCACCAACATCACAACCAATTCTATGGACTTGTCTTGGACTGCCCGTAATGGCGAAAGTTCCTGGGATGTTGTTTATGGTCCTGCCAATTTTGATCCAGAAACCTCAGGCACTACCGTCAATGTTACCAATACCCCCAATACCACGCTCGGCGGATTGAATTCCAATACCACTTACGACATTTATGTAAAAGCCTATTGTGATAATGATGCCGAGAGTATTTGGAGCAACAAAATCACTGTTACCACTGAATGCGAGCTTACTACTTATCCTTTCTCTGAGAATTTTGATGGAGGCACTATGCCCAATTGCTGGACACAAAACATCATTTCCAACACGCATGTATGGGAAGTTGTCATTCCGTCTTCCAATCCTTCAAGTGCCTACTCAGGCAGTTATGCCGCCCGTTTCAAAACCTCTGACCGCGGCTCTGAAACAGATTTTATAAGCCCAATGGTTGATATGACTTCTGCCACCTCACCCGTACTTTCATTTTGGTATGTCAACCAAATATGGAGTGGCGACCAAGACCAACTCTCCGTTTATTACAGAGCTTCCTTTGAAGACAGCTGGACCCTATTGGCTCAATACAACAGCAACATCACATCTTGGACAAATGTAACTCTTCCCCTCCCCGAAGGCTTAAGCTCTTGCCAGATATGCTTCCGCGGATTGTCGGATTACGGCTACGGTATTTATTTGGATAACATTTCCATTAACGAAAATGGTGCTCCAGAGCCAGAAGAATGCGATGTTCCCACGGGTCTGACTGCCAGCAATGTTGAATACAATTCTGTCCTCATTTCTTGGAATGCCGGAAATGCCAACGAATGGAATCTGCAATACAAAGCACAAGATGGCAGCTGGATTGCCGTTAACCACTTGACAAGCCCAAGCTACAACCTGACAGGCCTGACCGCTCAAACATCCTACGAAGTACAGGTTCAGGCGGTCTGCACCGACAACGTAAGTGACTGGACAACCTCCATCAGTTTCACTACGTCGGCCGCTCCCGTTGACCCCTGTGAAGCTCCAACAGATTTACAGATTGGCGGTATTAGCGAAACTTCAGCCGTGGCCAGCTGGAATGCCAACGGTGGCACCAACTGGAAAATCGGTTACAAACAACAAAGTGCTTCTGATTGGCAGGAGTTCACCATTTCCACCACTTCCTATAACATTGAAGGTTTAAGTGCCAACACCACTTACGATTTCCGCGTAAAAACCGTCTGTGAAGAGAACGAAAGCGAATTTGTAAGCACAAGCTTCACGACAACTGGCGTAGGCATTGACAACAATCTGTTGTCCAACAGTATCAGTCTGATGCCCAACCCTGCCGACAACCACATCAGCTTCTCCATTGAGGCCAATATCAACGTAAAAGAAGCAGCTATTTTCAATGCTTTTGGTCAATTAATCCAGACCATTACGCTGTCGGACAACCACTGCACAATAAATCTTGAGAATTACGCATCCGGAATGTATTTCATCCGCATTGCTAACGACAATGCCGTTGCCACAAAGAAATTCATCAAGAAATAATATTACTTTTGACCACGATATTACAGAATTATGGTAGATGTCATTTTAGAACAAATCAAAAACAAGAAAATTGTCATTTTAGGCTTCGGAAGAGAAGGCGTTTCCACATACCAGTTCATCAGAAAGCATTTTCCCACTATGGACATTGTGGCCGCCGACCGTAGCGAAGCCCTCAATATTGAAGAATTTAAAAATGACAAGCACTTGCGATTTGTCATTGGCAGCGAATATGCACAAAATCTCAACGACTACGACCTCATTTTCAAGACACCTGGGGTGAACTTGAACAACATCAACTATTTTATCCATCCTTATCGCATTACTTCGCAAACCGAATTGTTTTTACAAGGATTCCGCCAACAGGTCATCGGCGTTACTGGAACCAAAGGTAAAAGTACCACATCATCACTGATTTATCACCTGCTTTCCAATAGTCGAGGCAACACGTTTTTGGCTGGCAATATCGGCATCCCATTTTTCAATATTATCGATGATCTGGACGAAAATTCCATCATTGTCGCAGAATTGTCCGCCCATCAACTGGAATTTTCCGAGACTTCCCCACACATTGCCGTTCTGCTGAATATGTTCCAGGAACATCTCGACCATTTTCAATCCTTGAGCAACTACCAACTCGCCAAAATGAACATCACCAAATTTCAGCAAGAAAGTGACACGCTCATTTACAACAACGAAGACGAACACATTCCACATCAGATAAAAAGCCACAATTATAAACGCAACTTTTTAAAATTCAGTAGTTTGCAAAGCATTGACACGGGATGTTACTGTATGGACGACAATATTATGTATGTTCGTAACGGCGAGTTGTTAGGCGAATACGACCTTCGACACTACTATAATCTGCCTGGCCGCCATAATTACAACAACATTATGGCAGCCATCTTGGCTGTAAAGAATTATGGCATAAGCGATGAAGACATCCTTAAATACTTAGCCACATTCAACGGTCTGGAACACCGCATTGAGTATGTCGGCACGTATAAGGATATCAAATTTTACAACGACAGCATTTCCACCATTCCCGAAGCCGCCATTGCCGCCCTTAAAGCCATCAAGAACGTCAATACGCTTATCCTGGGTGGATTTGACAGAGGCATTGCCTACGATCTTCTCATCGACTATTTGCACGACAACCCCGTAGGCAATGTCGTCTTTACTGGTCCAGCAGGCCTCCGCATCAAACAAGAATGGGAAAGTAAATATCCACTGCCGGATTCCGTTTTGGTGGAAGACAACTTTACCAAGATTGTCGATTACTGTTTTCAAGTAACGGGAAAAGGGAAAAGCTGCCTGCTGTCTCCGGCTGCGTCCAGCTACGACCAATTCAAGAATTTTGAATTTCGAGGAAGAAAATTTAAGGACGAGATCCTTCGTCACAAATAAGATTCAATCTAATTTCATCACAAAATGAAGAAAAACATTTTCTTTTTAATTTTATCTTCTTTATTATTAATAAGTTGCAACACTAAGCAAAACGATGAAGAAGATCTTAGCTTTGAAACAGAAGAAGTCATCTCGATGACTATGGACGACCCGCGTTTTACGCAAACGCCCACCGTTGAAAAGCAAGTTGTTGAAGAAGACCTTTCTGGAAAAATCATTTTTTTGGATGACGAGGAATTTGCTGCCAGAATCACTGATATTGACAACGACAAGGGCTTCCAATACAAAGGAAACACACCTTGCATCGTGGATTTTTATGCCGATTGGTGCCGACCTTGCAGTGCCCTGCATCCCATTTTAGTGGAATTGGCCAAAGAATACCGGGGACGACTTATCATTTATAAAGTCAACACCGACAAATGCGGCAAGACGGCGGCGGCTTTCAACATCTACTGCATTCCAACGATGCTGCTCTTCAAACGCAACAGCCAGCCAGGCATCATCAACGGAGGGATTTCTAAAGTTGAATTGAAGAAGGTGATTGATAAATTTTTGGAAGAAGAAGATTAACTTTTGTGAGAAAAACCGCCTTTATTTTGCTGTTTCTGCTATGCCTTGGGCATTTTTGCCACGCCCAATGGTCCGATGCCTACACGACTACTCAGGCACAACTGGAAAATATCCAGCAGCGACTTTCTACACTCGACAGCGAAGACCCGGAACTAATCACTTTACACTACTATTTCCTCCAAGATTGCATCAAAGAACTTCAAGATTTGAAAGAAAATGGAGATGAGCGACTTTTTTATTGCAAAGACAAGCAAAAATTAGAAAGACAAGGGGAAAAGTTGCTTTCTCAAGCCGATTCTCTACTGGCAATTTTTACGGAGCAAATCCAAATCGTAGATGAACTTTTTTACAGCAAAGCCCGCATCGACTACATTTTTGCCGACAACGAAAAAGCCGACTACTACCTATCACGGGCACTTCAATACAATAAGCACAATGTTGACGCCCTCTTGCTCAAAGCACAAATTAAATTTGAAGCGGAAGAATACGCAGAGTGCATTCCCCTCATCAAAGCTTTATTCAACAACAATGAACTCAGTGAAGAACAAGAAAACGAAATCTATCGTTTTTCGTCCGAATATTATTACAAAGTATATCAAACAGGAGATTCGTTAGTCAAGATTGACAAAGGCGCATATGCCATTGACTTGTTTCAACTTTTGGAAGACTTCTGTCACGACATTCCCTCGTCCTATTGCAACGATGATTATTACCACGGCATTATGCGTTCAAAGACAGGCATTTACGACTCGTACATTGCCATTGCCAAAGCAGCCCACCAACGCAAGAACTATGAATTGGAGAAAAAATATCTCCAATATGCGGAAGAGTATTTAAAGGAAAACGGTTTAGAAGTGGAATAATAATTTACAGAAATTTTACTTGAGCGTCACAGCCGGACCGAGCTTTTGAAAACTCTCGTTGTTTTCCAACAAATAATATTGTCCGCCATAATTTAAATAATAATGGTGATCATAGCATACAACAGTGATTTTATCAATAGATAAACCCTTGATTTGAAGCATACTATTGTCGCGATGATAGGAAATTCTATTTTTGATAGGTGTATTCCACTGTTGAACTTCAAAATGGATAATGTCAATATCAGAAGCGGGGACATCGTTAAAATCGGCATCCTTAAACTGTACTTTCAAGGTTTTCTTGTCTATAATTTTATCAACAACAACCACATTGTCTTCGGTCAATGCTTCGTCATCCATATAAAATTCAGCTTCGTCCAGATCATCTGCTTCGGCTGCCAAACGCAACGAATCTTTGATACGAGCGGCGTTTTTTTCTTCGGCAGATGTTTTTTTTACGTAATTTACATATTTCACAAGCGTATCATTGGACGATTCGTGATGATAAATATGCTTAATGGTTTGCGTAAGAGATTTAGACTTATCGTGCATCATCTGGTTAATGAGCGAATAAGCACCACAAATTACAAATCCCGCTACTAGACCTAACGCGAAATACAACCACTTTTTTTCTTTTTTCAACTGATTTTCAGACATTTAATATATTGACAGATGAATTAATATCATTAAGCAAAAATAATCAATATTTAATATCAAATGTCATATTTAGATTTTTTTAGAATAAAATGGTAAATGTTAGCGTTGTCGGCAAATTACAATACAATCAGAAGCGTTTCAGCTTTTCCCGGTCGATGGGTTCGACGGTCAACACGTCGTCGCTGACGTGGATGAGGATGATCCCATTCTCGCGGGCATAGTCCTCCGCCTCCTTCGTGTAATTCAGGGCCGCCATCGCCACATAGACATCCATATCCGCAAATCGCGGGTACAGCAGCTTGAAGTTCCGCATCTGCTTCAGGAAGTGGTTGATCTTGGCCTTGGTGCAGTGGGTCTTGACCTCCACCGCGATGGCCTCCGTGGTATCCGCGTAGAGCAGGTCTATCTCCATGTTGAGGCCCAGTTCGCTGTTCGAGCCGGTCATCCCCTTGAAGCTCTGCTCCACCTTGAAGCCCGCCTTCTGCAGTGCCCGCAGCGCCGAGCGCTTGGTGAGCCCTTCCAGGATGTGGCCTGTCTGCGAGACAAACTGGTCGCCCAGTGCCCTGATCTTCCGGTCGGTTTCCTTCATTTGCCTGTCGGTCTCCTGCATACGTCGGTCGGTCTCCTGCATACGTCGGTCGGTCTCCTGCATTTGCCGTTCGGTTTCTATGCGAGATGCCTCAATACGCCTGTCGGTCTCAATGCGAGACGCTTCTATGCGCTTATCGGTCTCTATTCGTGATGCTTCTATACGCTTATCGGTCTCCTGCATCTGGACCGAGATGGCAGAAATGTATTCTTTCAGCTCCGCCCACGACATCCGGTGCGGATCCTGATTCAATATCGGGTTAACTGTAGGTTCCATTCTTCAATTTAGTTTTGTAATAGTCAACGTTTTAATTCGGTTGCAAAGATAGTATAAATTTTTTATCAATCTGCAAAAATCGCAAAAATTTATTTCAATCAATATCAATCTGTTACAAAATTATAACTTTATATATTAACAATTAATAGTTAATTTATGGATTTGAAATGGAAGGATTTAGGGGTGAGGGTTGAGGGTTGAGGGGTGAGGGTTAAGGGGGTAGGGTTAAGGGTTGAGGGTTTGTAGAGACGTGGCGGTGGGTCTCTACGGAATGAATCACGTTGGGTTTTGTGGGGAGTTTTCAAAAATCTGTG
>JAKSMH010000070.1 GCA_024400715.1 Bacteroidales bacterium
CGAGTTTTATTTCCACCAAACCATAGTGTCCATTTCGCAAATGTACCACGGCATCGCATTCCAAACCGTTTTTATCCCTGAAATGATAGACGTTTCCATACAATGCTTCTGCATAGACGCGTAAATCACGGACGGCAAGTGTTTCAAACAACAATCC
This sequence comes from Bacteroidales bacterium, assembly GCA_024400715.1. The sequence goes on from JAKSMH010000070.1 coordinate 158, forward strand.
CATTGTGTTCAAGTCATTCAGGAGATCTTGCGGGCCAATTCCTAAAGCTGCAACAGCGATGGAGGGATCAGTAAAATATCGAGTGTTGCTGGTACGGATGGCTGTTTTAGATCGCAAATTTGGATTCCAAGTTTCTGCATCTTCAATGACGAATATTTTTTGCAAAGCGTTGATATAGAGAGAAACGGTTTCTTCAGCGAGGGCTTCTGACTCATTCATTTTTGAATCCGAACATATAGTAGTTACGGGAGTTTGTGTCCCTTGATGACGTGCTAATGAGCGCATGATTCTTCGAGCACGTGATGAATTTTTAAGCGAATTGTCGATTCGTACAATATCGTTTTCAACCACCGCATCGAAGTAGGCGTATGCTTGGCGAAGTGCAAATTTGGAGTCAAGTCCTACCGCGAAAGGGCATCCGCCATTCTTGGACGATATTCTCTATTTTTCATATCTAAAACATTGAGGTTGCAAAAATACACTTTTTATTTGTAAAACAGCGTGTTATATAAAAATAATGGATAATCGGCCAAGTTTTATATGGATGATTGGCCAAAATTTGCCAAGTAATTCGTTGCAAAAAGCAAAGCAGGTGTTTTATCTATATTTTAGGAAAACAGGTCGTCGCAAGTTATAATTCGCTGTACTTTGCCACTGTGTTTTCCGATTGCAAGTCCGTAGGTGGTGATGAGTGTCAAATGCACCCTATGCTTGGGAGAAAGTGTTTCTTTGAGCTTTTCTACCCGATTCAACATTTTGGCTTCCTCACCTTTGTCAATAGAGTAAATAGAGCTATAGAATTTCATCTCACAAAGGTTGACTATGTTATCATCCCGGATAATAAGCATATCCACCTGTGCTCCCGTCTTTGTTTCAGAACCTGCAATATTCCAGGCGGATATGGAAGTTCTAACACCGCCGATTTCAAGGGCTCGCTTAATCTGCAAAATATGCTTCCAGCAAACCTGTTCAAACGCCACTCCACGCCAACTTTTCATTATGTCGGAAGTGAAATTGTCGTTGATAAAAGTGGCATCTTGCTGATTCGGTTCCACGTACTTCAACCAAAAAAGACAGAAATTGTCGGTAACCTTATAATATTCTCCCGTGCCTTTCCCATAGGGTCTGTATCGCATAATGAAATCACTCTCAGCGAGTGCGGTGAGAGTGTTACTGAGGCCGCCGCCAAGCGGCAGGCCTGTTGCCAAAGCGATTTCTTCCCGTGTGAAGCCATAATTCCGTGAGACAAGAAAACGTATTACTTTCTTGCAATCCTCTGCATTGTTGAAAATAGCTCTGAAAAGACGGTTGAACTCGTCTTTGAGGCGCGGCTTATCACCGAAAAGAATCATATCCGTGTTTTTTTCAAAACTATATCCTTTGCAGAAGTAACTAAGATAATAAGGAATACCGCCAAAAACCATATACGACTGGACAATATCGTAGCGTGAAAGTTCGATGTTTTCGTGTTCAAAATACTCCTCGCATTCTTTTAATGTAAAAGGCAAAAGCTTTATTTCATCCGTAACACGCCCGTAAAGTCCACCTTTACTACGCGAAAGATGGCTGAGCATCCACGAAGTGGCGCTGCCGCAAACAATAAGCATAATGTTGTCGCGTCCGCTACACCATCCATTCCAAAAACTTTCAAAAGCCGAAAGAAAATGGCTTCGCGGTGTATCCATCCACGGCAATTCATCAATAAATATGACCATACGCTGGCCATTGTCAAGCTTTTGAAGCAGTTGCGTGAGCAGAAAGAATGCCTCCATCCAGGTCTTAGGTTGTTTGTATCCTTCAAGTCCGTGGTTCAACAGTGAGTAGTAGAAACTCTCCAACTGCGTTTTCAGCCGGTTCTTTTCATCTTCCTGGTCAACAGGCGACACTCCAGTATGTTGAAAGGTGAATTTGTCTTTCAAGGCCTGTTTGATGAGAAACGTCTTTCCTATGCGCCGCCGTCCATACACGGCAACAAACTCAGGACGGTCGCTATAGTAGAGTCGTTCCAATTCTTCAATCTCTTTTTTTCTTCCAATAATTGTACTCATAGTCACAAGTTTTTGGTAGTATTTTATTATAAATCTGAACGTTTAAAACTTACTTTTGTCCGAAATGAAAAAGGGAAAAAGAATCATTTAAAACTGCCGCAAAGATAATAAAAATTTACAAACGGCAGGATAATAGATGTTATAAATTGCCGAATAAGTATATTTTGCCAAGTAATTCGTTGCAAACTGCCAAGCAACGAAGGGCAGGGAAATGGGAATCGTGAAAGCGGATAGTTTATTTTTGTAACTTAACTTTTTATGCGAAAAGTTCCTTTCCTGCCCCTCCACAATAAGAACCTAAAAAGAACCTAAGTGCGTGAGGGAAAGAGTATTACTTTTGCAAGCGAAAAAAAGAAAAGATAAATTTAATAGAAATAATATGTTAGTACGACAAACCAAAAACACATTTATTCGTTTCATCGACGAAATGGGTTATATCACGAATCAGATGACCCGCCACGACCGAACTTATAATGAAACAGGTGCAGATTTTTTGAAAGAAATCAACCGCCAACCGCAAAATGTGGATGACATTGTGGCTCGTTTGCGCAAAGTGTATAACGACAGCGTTTCAACAGAGGAATTGCGTGCCGATTTCGTGGAGTTCATTCAAGACTTGGCCGATCATCTTTTCCTTGTAGTTGGTGAAACGCCCGAAGAGTTGGATGTAAAAGATTTGGATTTTTCCTACAGTATGGAAAATCCGAAAACTTTGGTTGATGATTTCACACAGGACACCAAACAAGTAGTGAATGAATGTACGCAAGACTTTATGTTGGAAGCCACGCAACGCAAGCCGAGATTGAACGGTTTGCAGTTTGAACTCACCAGCCGTTGCAACGAACGCTGCATTCATTGCTACATTCCCAACCCAAAAAAGAACAACGGCGGCGATATGCCCATTGAAAAGGTGAAATCTCTCATAGATGAATTTGCCGAAATGGGCGGCTTGCACGTTACGCTTTCCGGTGGCGAAGTCTTTCTGCACAAAGATATTATTCCTATAATAAAATATTGTAGGGAAAAGGATATGCAGATTTCTATTCTCAGCAACCTGATTGCGCTGAAAGACGAACAGATTCCCTTTATCAAGGAGGCAAATGTCTCATTGGTACAGACCTCGTTGTACAGTATGGATCCCGCCATTCACGATTTGATTACCACGGTAAAAGGTTCTCAAGTGAAAACAAAAGAAGCCATTGAAAAGTTAGTTGCCGCTGACATTCCCGTGCAGATTTCCTGTCCCATAATGAAAGCCAATTGTAAGGGCTATGCCGATGTGTTACAATATGCGCAAAGTCTGCGCTGCAAGGCACAGACCGACTACATTATGATGGCACAATCGGATTTAGACACCTCGAATTTAGCAAATCGGATTTCTTTGGAAGAAACGGAAACCGTTCTTCGTGACATTATGAAATGGGACAAAGATTACAAAGAAAATACTCTGACACAGCCTCCAATAGTAGAAAACTTCAACTTTGATGTTGAAAGATTCGCTAAACAGCCCTTGTGCGGTGCTGGCATTAACGATTGTTGCATAACTGAAAATGGAGACGTATATCCTTGTGCCGGCTGGCAAGCGATGGTCTGTGGGAACGTATATAAGCAAAGTCTGAAAGAAATTTGGGAGAATTCACCGCAATTTAAACAAGTGCGTGCTGTAACACAAGGTGATTTTCCTGAATGCTTGAAATGCGAAGCCCGTAACTTCTGCGCAATGTGTTTGGTTCGCAACTACAACGAAAGCGGTGGGGATATGTTCAAGATAAACAAGCATTTTTGTAATGTGGCGTTTTTAAATAAAAAAGTTGTAGAAGAATATGCGGCATCTAATGCAGAAGATTATGCAATGCGATATGAAAGATTAATATGCGACATCTACCATTGTGAAAGATTTGTCAATGTTGCTGCCGATGCTGACATTTATCGCAGATTGGTCAACGAATATTTCAGACTCGTGCAAGTGCAAAATACCCATCATAGAGATGGCGAGCAAGAATGCAAAATATCTTACGGAAAAACTCTTGAAGAAATCAATTTTCATTTAATGAATGCCATTGATAACATTAAATGTGCAAAGCAAGAAAATTACGAAAAGCTGAAAACAATCAAGCACAATTTCCCTTTGAGAAATATTCCCGCAGTAAATTATGCAATTGATTCTATGCGACAAATTTTAAGAGACGATAAACAATAATCAATATGGAGAATGCCGAAAATCCTTTAAAGAGTAGGCAAAATAAAATCTTATCAAAATGAAAAATTACAAAAAAGTTCAAATGGTAGCAAAAAATGCTCCTTCAGGTTCTTATGCAGCTGGATGTCCATCTAAGGACAGGAAAGCAGAGCATTTCCTTGTTTTGGAATGCACCCATAGTACTTGTATGAATTGTGAGCGCACTGCGTAATCATTATGAAAAGAGTGTGCCAGCATATGGCACACTCTTTTCCACAACAACAGAATCAAATTCAAAAGCGGAAGCCGAAAAGCTATATGAGAGTAGGCAATAATTCGATAATCACTATAATTATGACCATTTCTGTTAAATGTCCAATATGTGGTAAATGTTTTTCCAAAATAATTGATATAGAAGACCTTGAAGGAACTGTTATTGATTCTCGTTCAATGGGTAATGAAAAACATTATCAAATTCCTATCAAATTATGCCCTCATTGTAAAAATTCATTGAAGCAGATAAATATTTATGAGTATCCAGAAGGTATTTATACCATGTCTGTTGAATAAGTGAAAGTTAGGCAAAACAAAATGGAAGGAGTGATCGGCAGGAATGTCGATTGCTTCTTTTCCATTAGAACTTATTTTTTTGCTAAAGAAGATCAAACTTTTAAATTGACGGGACTCATATAGTTTTATCCCTATTTGATTGTCCTCCGAAAGCAGCCATTAACCTCATGATTGACCATCACACCCATTTAGGACAATTTTACCACATTTACACATCACCAGCGGATTTACTGCGCATTATGGATGATGTTGGCGTGGATAAATTCGCGTGTTCCACTACTAGTTGCGAAAGGAACTATGGTAAAGTCCTGAACGAAGTGTCAGAGTTGGTTCAATTGGCAGGCAATCGTGTCTTTCCCGTGCTTTGGATTATTCCATCCATGCTGCGTGATGGAGCACTGCAACGCTTTCTCAATAATGACATAGAATGGAAAATGCTGAAAATTCATCCGCAAATCAATCCTACCGAGTGGCAGAGTGGAGGAAATAATTTGCAATATGTCATAAAATTAGCAAAAAAGATGAATCTGCCATTACTTATTCACACGGGCAAGCATCCAGGTTGCTATCCATCATTATTTGAACGTGCCATCCGAAATAATCCAGAAGTAACGTTTGTTTTGGCACACGGCAGACCAATTCAAGAAACTATTCAGCTTATGCTTCAATATAAAATCATTTGGACTGATACCGTTTTTATGCCTAAAGACAATTTAAAACAACTCATAAACAATGGATTATCAGACCGAATTCTCTTTGGAACGGATGTCCCTATCAATAACTATTTCTATCCAGAATTAAATACAAAAGATTTCGTTAAGCAACATTTGGACGACCTGCGTGAAGTAACGGATGATGTCCAATTCAAAAAAATCATATCCAACACCGTCTTTTGTACGAAATAAATGGCTTTTTAAATGAATATACATCTATTGAAAAATCAATAAGAATAATAATTTAGAAAACAAGTAAAATACCAATTATGACCCCATCCCTTTACCAAATCATCTCTCAGGGCGGCTCCCTGATGAGTGTTATTGTTGCCAAAGCGCAACAGGAACAAGAAAAACCCGAAAATGTGAAACGCTATGCCGGCGAACTCAAAAGAACGGTCAGTACATTGCAGAAAGTGAATACCGACGAGTTCTCGGTGGAAGGGAAGCAGCGGTTCAAAGGCATTTTGTCGGAAATTGATGATGCGGCTTCGCAACTCGCCGATGAATGCGACGACCCGCAAACCGTGATGCACCTCACTGGCGGAGAACTGAAATCTCTGCTCACTCAATTCGGCGATTTGCTCAAGAGCGAACGCCCGGAAATCCGCGGCAAGAGCT
>JAKSMH010000071.1 GCA_024400715.1 Bacteroidales bacterium
ACGTTATGGCTCAGCAATTCGGCGTTGAAAACGCTTTAAATGTTATTACTAATATTGAAGACTATAAAGGTGTTGAAGGTGCAGAAGACCTTTACAACGCATATAAAGCCGTTCAACGCTTTAATATCACAGATGCCAAGAGAATGCATTATTACGCAATGGCTCAAGGTTCTCTGTATTTTTCAGACAAGATGGCTGATCGGGTTTCCAAGTTGAACAAGAGCACGATGGCTTCACTGGCTATTTTGAATCCATACGCACCTGTTTTCAACGATATGGTACCTACCGTTACCGAAAAGGAATTGAAAGACTGGTACAATGCCCACAAGTCCGCTTTCAACGTGATGGAAAATCTCCGCGACATCGACATCGCCATTTTCCCCATCACTCCTTCCACCCAGGATTTGAAAACCATCGAAGACAGTGTTAACGCCGAATACCAACGTTTCGTGGCTGCTCCTTCCTTGGGTGACTTCAACCTCAACGAAGAAAAAGGTTTGGTTGACAGCACTTATTACACTGCGGAAGACATCACCATTGACGCTTTGGACAGCTTGATTTTCAAACGTCCTGTGGGCTCAATGATTGAACCTTTCACCTATCAGGATATCGTTTGGTACTATGGTAAGGTTTATGGCAGTGAAATGCGTCCAGACTCTGTACAAGTGGCTTTCTTGGTAGTAGATTATAAAACCGCTGCTCAAAATCCCAACGGCACCCGCACCAAAAAGCAAGCTCGCGCCGAAGCCGACAGCTTGAATCAGATGATTAAGGCCGGTGCCAACATTTTTGAATTGCTGCCTAACTATTTGGCAGGCCGTCAAGCTGGCGACACTACCTTATGGGTTCCTGAACGCGGTTCTATTCCTTCTTTGTATAATGAATTTGTTCATACTGCTAATGGCGGAACCTACGTTTACGATGCCAGCTCCGCTTTCGTAGTATATCAAGTATTAACCAGAACTACTCCTGTTGAAAAACGTCAATTCGTGGTTTACACCACCGAAATCGTTCCTTCAGACGCTACCGTTAAGGACATTAAGAACAACGCCAACACCTTGGCCGCTGCCGCCTCAAATGCCGACGAACTCATCGACGAAGCCAACGCCAAGGGTATTCAAATCTTAAGAGGAACCAATGTGAGAGCAATGGACGCTACGATTTCACAATTGCCAAACTGCAGAGAAATCGTCAGCTGGGCATTCACCAAAGACGTTGAAAAAGACAACGTTTCTGATGTGATGAACCTTAACAATAAAATCTACGCCGTTGCCGCTATTAGAGATATCCGAGAAAAAGGCATGCAGAAATTTGATGCCGTAAAGACCAATATCGAAAGTCAATGAATGGCAGAAAAGAAAACGGCTATGATTGCCGACAAGATTAACGAAGAACTGAGCAAAGGCACCTCCTTGCAAGACATCGCCACGAAATACACCAGCCAGGTTATGGATAGCGTTGCTTTGACTTTCTTGGCCGAAAGCTATATGAATAGAAATATTGAAGACGTAGCTATCGCTAAGATTTTCAACATTGGTGAAAATTCAACCAAGGCCGTTGCCGGTCAAAATTACGTTTACGTGGCCAACGTAAGCAACTTTACCGACAATCCTGCTTCTGCTAACTATGCTGCGGAAAAAGCCGCTTTAAGAAATGTCGTGGCGGGAAGAGGCCGCAACGAAGCTACTATTCTTCAGGGCTTGAGAAAGAATGCTAAGATTGTAGATCAAAGAAATATGTTCTACGCCAAATAATGGTCGCTGACCTACAAATTTTACAGCATAGATTAAACTTTTCAAGAAAAATTTAGTCTATGCTGTTTTAGTTTTAAAGAGAGACAATTTTTATCAGAAAAGCAACCTTACTCTGTATTCAAAATGAATTTATCGACCTGCCTTCGTCAAGATTTCAAATCTAAGTTTCTTTATATATTTTTTATGGTAATCGTTTGGGGTGGGATTTCCCATAGCGTTTATGCCCAACCTGAACGGATGAACAACACGCAGCCCAATGCCACTTCTGGCACGTTAATGGGTAGTATTGTCGATGAAAACGGCAAAGCCGCTGAATATGCCACCATTTACGTAAAAAAAACATCAGACTCAACCATAGCGCAGACCGGCATCACCAACGAAGAAGGCAAGTTTGTGATTAACGATATCGGATTTGGCACCTATTTTGTTGAAATTCAATACGTAGGATACCGAAAACATAATTCCAAGCCCTTCACCATCAGCAAAGAGCAAAACACTTTCCGAATCCCGAAATTTATGTTGAGCAACAAGAGCACGTCCTTGCAGGCGGTTGAAATCAAAGCGCAAAAAGAAATGTTGCAAACCAACCTGGACAAGACCGTCTTCAACGTAGAATCAAGCATTATGGCCGATGGTGCCACGGCAGTGGAAGTTTTGGAGGAAATTCCCTCCGTGGATGTTGACGTGGAAGGAAACGTTACGGTTCGCGGCAGCGAAAACATCACTATTCTTGTCGATGGTCGTGCCACCAACCTGACTTTGGATCAGATTCCCGCCTCTATGATTGAAAGCATCGAGGTCATCACCAACCCGTCAGCCCGACTTGATCCTGACGGCATGGCCGGCATTTTGAACGTCGTGCTGAAAAAAAGAAGAGAATCCGGTTTTAATGGAATGGTTTCTTTAGGCGGTGGAATGTCGCTCTACACCTTGGAACCACACCCCAAACACTATATCGTCCAGCCATACATCAACCGCTACAATGCCAACGTGAGTTTGAACTACAGTTACGATAAAATCAATATCTTTCTCAACTATAATTTCCGTGGCGGCCAGCACCTCAACGGCGGAAATTTGGATCGTGATTCGTGGTATGGCAACGACACGACTAATTTGCTGCAAAACAACATCGGACGAAACAAAAACCAAGGACATAATATTTTAGCCGGATTAGACTGGAATATCAATAAAAAGAACACGTTGAGTTTTTCTTTTGGTTTCCGATACGGCAATTGGTCCGACACATCCTCGCTTCAGTCGCAAAACGCCCGCATTGTAAACGGTGAACAAGTACCCTACTCTAATTATCAGCAATTGGGTAACGGTTCGAATAAGAATATGAATTTCAATGGTGCCATTAATTACAAAAAGACCTTTGAAATGAAAGGACGCGAATTGACAGCCGACGTTTCATACAACCACAATATGGGCAATGGAACCAGCTGGTCGGTACAAAACTACACCACGCCCAGCATATACGACTACTTCAAAAAAAGCAACACCAAATCCATCAATAGGAACGCCAACGCACAAGTAGATTTCATCACCCCTGTTGGCAATGGCGGACGCATCGAAACCGGTTATAAGTTTACTTATCGTGGAATAGGTCAAGACTACTCTTTGGACTCGGCATTGAACAATAGTCCTTGGATGACCGATTCATCACAACTTAACAATTTCAAATACACGGAGTTCATCAATGCCCTGTATTTCATTTATTCCAACACTTTCTGGGACAAACTCCAAATCCAGGTAGGTTTGCGTGGCGAATTAGCCAACACCACTTCCGACCTCCTATCGCAGTCAGAAAAATACCAGAAGAACTATTTCAACCTATTCCCAACTGCTCACATTCAATACAACATCAACAGCCAACATTCACTGAAATTGAGTTATTCCAGACGAGTTCAACGACCCAACATTTGGCAGCTCAATCCCTTCGAAGATATTTCGGACAAACAAAACGTGCGTCGAGGCAATCCCTATTTGAATCCCGAAATTGCCAATTCTGTTGAATTAGGATACCTACTCAACATCAACAAATCGTTCTTCAGTGCCACGGCCTTTTACCGTCACCGCAGTCACCTCATCACGCGTTACACCACTTTGGAAACGGCTGCCGACGGTTCCATTTACACACTTACTTCGTATCAGAACTTAAACAGCAGCCATAATATTGGTGTTGAATTGATTTATAGTCAGAAAATCTTCAAGTTTTGGAAGATCAACACTACTTTCAATTTTTATCGGAATATCATCAATAGCAATGACCTTATTGACGAGAACCTTTCAAGGAACTGGGAATTCCGTTTCCGCTTAAACCAGACATTCAGTTTCGAGAAGAACTGGGACATCCAGCTCAACTTCCGATACAGTTCGCCTTCTTTGACGGCGGGCAGTATGGGTTGGGGAACCGGCGGCGTGGGACAAGGTCGTCGTTCGGCCCGTTATACGCTTGATTTTGCCCTAAAGAAAGGTTTTCTCAACAACAGTCTAACCGTCAGTCTCAACATTCGAGATTTGCTGTTTATGGTCAACCAAACGAAAATCAACTCCTACCAACACAATGCGGATAACGGTTACGAGTCTTACAGTGTACGTGACCGCAGCGGTTGGCGTATTGCTTTGAATGTCACTTACAAAATCAACAATTACAAAATGCGCAAAAACGCCATGCCAATGGATGACGGTATGGGCGGCGAGATGGAAGAATAAGTGCCATCTTTGTTTTAGGTCTTTTTTTTGTACTTTTCCATTGCCGCCACAAAGAAAAGTACCAAAAGAAAGCAGCTTTTCCGCACGCAAACGTTCTGAAACTACACCAACCACCGGAAATTTAAACGCTATTTTTTATAATGACTATGGCTGGGGCAATTGGTTTAATGAGGAACATATTATTTTTTCCGTTCTTTTTCTTTGCCGCTGCGTTTCTCGCCACCACCCGCCTCGTTTTTTTACGCAATTCGTTCGCAATTGCGGTATTAAGGTACGGCTTTTGTGTTCCTTGATGTCCGCGACAACGATTGAAACGGTTATGAGCACGCCAGTGCGAAATTTGAGCGGAAAGCGTGCCCGGTCGCCCGAAAAAAGAAAGAGGCCCTATTTTTCCATTTTGTTTTAGGTGCGAACATCCATTCGCCCTTAAAACGTTGCATATCGTTTATTTTGTCGGAGCTTGCCAAAAATAATCGGCGTCATGGGTGATAACAGCCCAGTCGCTGGATTTCTCGTATGTTGATGGCGTTAAAAACACGTGTTTGTTCTCCACATATCTGTATCTGCTCTCTGGATTGAAGCAATAATTCGTTACACAATCAAACCAATATAGATTTTTCGCCATATAGCTATCCAAATAGTATTCTTTTGTCTGCTTGTTCTCATTATTCCAGTTTGCATCCTCATTCAGGAAAACAGGCCGTCCTTCAATTAGTCTCTCGCGCACTTCCTGAATGCTCAAGTAATTACCATTTTCGTCTTTTACATATGCTTCGAAGGTGGGGTCTATCCAAATCCATTTCTGATATTGTGACGACCAAACCGAATTTATGACATGGCAATCCTGATCTCTCGAGTTGTATGGCATACATGTCACATATCGTGACGGTATTCCCATCGAAAGGTACATCTCATTCAAAGCAATAGCCAGATGACGGCAGTTGACACCTTCCCACGTTGATTTGTGATAATTGTATAAATCGATAGCATCAAATTCACATAGTGCAAAATTGCCCCCATTGTGTCGGATAGCATTATGAGCAAAATGAAGGATATTCAGAATTTTTGAAATCTCATCACCATCACCAGCAACAGAGTCCAGATTAAAAAACTTTCTGACATTCACCAAACGATAATCACTAGAATCTTGATAAACAAATTGCGGCAGCGAATCGTTGTCATCTTTGATATAGGCAGACGAATTTTGCAAAATCGTCAATTGGTCATATTGCTTTATCTCTTCAAGTAGGGATTTGAATTTCTTATCTTTTCTGATATTCTCAAAATCTTTGTCGTTAAGCATATTACTATAGTCCTTGTAGCCTAAGCGTATGGATTTTTCCAGTGTTTCCAATGCAAGTTTCTTTTGTGTCGTCAATGCGTAACAACAAGCAAGATTATAATATACATTAGCTGCCAAATCATCCTTGTATGCCATATCATCCTCCCACTGACTATCAAAAGTGGTTGTGTCAAAGAATGTGACAAGTTCTTTTAGCGTTTTAATCGCCATATCAAACTGTTTGTTTTTGTAAAAATCATGATATACATTGTATATCTCTTCATGTTTTTCAAAAAACAAGACAATCTCCTGCTGCGTCTTCAAAACATGCTTTGTTGTGTTTTGTGACAAACAAACCTGTCCACAAAACAGTAAAAATACAAGAAAAATGGTTGTCAGTCGTATATCTTTCATATTCATAAAACTAAAAATGTTTTGGCCTCGAAAAGACCGAGGGATTTTTTGTTATTAATTGAGTTGCAAAAATACAATTATTTCGATAAGTCACTCAGTTTGGGGTTATTTTTTT
>JAKSMH010000072.1 GCA_024400715.1 Bacteroidales bacterium
GTTTTTTTGCCGTATGCTAAAGCTTGAAAAATATAATATTTTATTCAAAACTATCAAATTATTTTTTTGTGCCAAGGAAAGTAACGAAAAATAACTATCATAAAACATTGGGTATTGGCTTTTTATAAGAAAATTGATATTATGGAAATATTTATTGGACAGCAGTATATTTTCGAATAAAAAAAAAGAGGATGTCAAGCGACATCCTCTTTTGTATCAATAAATGAAACCCAATTAAGCACCCAATTGTACGCGGCAGAAACCTGTGCATTTGAGATTGCCGTCGATTTGTTTCATATAGTCGGCAACGGTTAATTTACCATCCATGATAAATTCTTGACCAAGCAAGGTGTTTTCTTTGACGAATTTGTTCAAACGACCTTTGGCGATATTTTCAACCATCTTGTTGTCGATGTTCTGAGCTTTTTCTTCAGCAACGGTGGCTTTGATTTCACGAGTCTTGTTGGCTTCTTCTTCGGGCAACCAACCCTTGGTGATGTTGGAAGCGATATGGTCGTCAGAATCCACGAGGTTAGGATTGATGTTGGCTTTCTTCAAAGCAACTTCAACTGCTTTTTGAATCAATTCGGCAACGGTTTTTTCTTTGCCGATTTCCAATTCGTGGTCTTTAACTTCTTGTGAAAGTCCGTTTTCGTCAACAGCCATAGGATTCATAGCAGAAATCTGCATAGCGATGGTGTGACCGGCTTCAACAACCTTTTCACCTGCCATATTGAATCCTGCGATAGCAGCCAAGCGGTTGCCATTGTGGTTGTAGAAAGCAACGCAAGGAGCTTCGATGTTGTCACCAATACATTCAAGCACTCCTGCTACGGTTTTGCCTGTCATATCAAGCAATAATTCAGAAACTTTGCGGCCTTCGATAGGCAGTTCCATCAATTCGTCGCGAGTTTTTACTTTTGCGGACATAGCGGCATCAATGATCTTTTCGGCGAAAGCGATGAAGTCGGCGTTTTTGCCAACGAAGTCGGTTTCGCAACTAACCACGATAACGGCGCCGAAAGTGCTGTCAGCGTTAACTTTAGCGATGGCGCGACCTTCATTAGAAGCACGGTCGGCACGTTTTGCTGCCACTTTTTGACCTTTTTTTCTTAAAATATCGATAGCTTGTTCGTAATCGCCGTTGGCTTCAACGAGAGCGTTTTTGCAGTCCATCATGCCAGCGCCGGTTTCTTGTCTGAGCTTATTTACTTCAGCAGCTGTAATAGCCATAATATTAGAATTTTAAATGTTTATACTAAATTAATTAGAAGCTTTGTTGGTACCCACTTTCTTTACGCCGGTAGTTCTTTTTCTTTTTGGTTTGTCATCGTCAGAAGCTTCGTCTTCGGCAACGGCTTTAACCTTTTTAACGACGTTTTTAGTGTCTTCCTTCTTTTCTTCATCGTCTTCTTCGTCGTTAGCAGCTTCGGAAACTCTTACGTCTTCGTCTTCTTCTTCAACGTCTTGGTTGTCTTTGTCCATTTTTCTTTCGTTCAAACCTTCAGCGATGGCATCGCAGATGGCCTTTACGATAACGGAGATAGACTTTGAAGCGTCATCGTTAGCTGGGATTGGGAAGTCGATGAGGTTAGGATTGGAGTTGGTGTCAACGATAGCGAAAGTGTTGATGTTCAATCTACGAGCTTCGGCAACGGCGATGTGTTCTTTGAGAACGTCAACGATGAAAACGGCTGCGGGAAGGCGTGAAAGGTCGGCAATAGAACCAAGGTTCTTTTCCATTTTGGCTCTTTCACGAGTGATTTGCAGTTGTTCGCGCTTTGAAATGCTCTTGAATTGGTCACTTGCCATCAGTTTATCGATGTCACCCATTTTTTTCACGGCTTTGCGGATGGTGAAGAAGTTGGTGAGCATACCACCAGGCCAACGTTCAGTAACGTAAGGCATGTTAACGCCTTTAACGATTTCGGCGACGGTGTCCTTAGCTTGTTTTTTGGTAGCCACGAATAAGATCTTACGGCCGGATTTAGCAATTTGTTTGGCAGCGGCGCAAGCCTCTTCCAATTTGTCCATAGTTTTATAGAGGTCGATAATATGGATACCGTTTTTCTCCATAAAAATATATTGGGCCATTGCCGGGTTCCATTTTCTTCTGAGGTGTCCAAAATGACAACCTGCTTCTAATCAATCTTCAAATTTTAAATTTGCCATTTGTTTTTTGTTGTTAATTGCTTACTTTCGTTTTGATTAATAATCAATTGCGGAGTAGTTCCTTTCGAAGTCTTCGCAATTTCGATACTAAACTAAGCGCATAATATATATTGTATAATATATTAACGTTTGCTGAACTGGAATCTTCTACGAGCTTTTGGCTGACCAGGTTTCTTACGTTCTACCATACGAGGATCTCTTCTTAAGAGGCCTTTTGATTTGAGGGCAGGACGGAATTCTGGATTAACTTCGCAAAGGGCGCGTGAGATAGCGAGGCGGAGAGCTTCTGCCTGGCCGGTCATACCGCCACCGTCAAGGTTAACCTTAATGTCGTATTCACCTTCTACTTGGGCGATTGCCAAAGGTTGGGTAACTACATACTGCAGGGTTGCCAACTGAAAATATTCTTTATAGTCACGTTTGTTAATCGTGATGTTGCCACTACCTTTTTTCATATAGATACGGGCAACGGCGGTTTTTCTTCTACCGATTGTATTGATTACTTCCATCTCTCTTATTTGATTTCGTTAATGTTGATTACTTTTGGATTTTGACCTTCGTGTGGATGTGTTGGTCCAGCATATACATGAAGATTGCGGAACAGTTGGTCTCCCAGTCTGTTTTTGGGAAGCATACCTCTGATGGCGTGTTCAACAACCTTGATGGGGTTCTTTTTCAACACTTCTCTTGGGGTCGCAAAGCGCTGTCCACCAGGATAAGTAGTGTGGTGTACATAAACTTTGTCCGTCATCTTGTGACCAGTAAATCTGATCTTTTCTGCGTTGATGATAATCACATTGTCACCACAATCAAAATGAGGGGTGTAGTAAGTTTTGTTTTTTCCTCTGAGAATGCGTGCAACTGCCGTGGCAAGTCGTCCAACGATCATCTCCTGAGCGTCAACAACAACCCATTCTTTTTTTACGATCTTTTCGTTTGCCGAAATTGTTCTGTAACTTATTTGATCCATTTTTGTTTTTTTTGTGAGACAATGTCTTCACCCACATTGCCTCGATTTTACTTAATTTTCCTTTTCTAACACAAAGGATAATAATCGGTATTTTTTGAGGGTGCAAAAATACAAAATTTTTCTATATAAAATTAATTGTTGAAAATTTTTTTTGAGAAAATGTTGTTTGTATAAATAAAATTTTTATATTTGCCGACCTTAACTATTGTAATGTTGCATAGAAGTATGTGATGGGAATTCTGGCGTGCAACTTATTGAAATTGAGGATGTTGAAAAATGTGGGATGGTGATAGAACGGCTTGTGACGAAGTGGAATGTGCGTAAAAATGCTCCGAAAAATTCCGAAATGGAGGGAAAAACGGGGGGTGATACGTTGAAAAAAGCAAAAAATCCGTTCAAAAATAGAGAAAAGAAAAAAATATATATACAATTGAAGAAAAATTATTCGAAGATGAAAATAGTAAATTACCTCAAAGAAACTTATGACGAATTGGTGAGCAAAGTGTCATGGCCGTCAGCAAAAGATCTTCAAAGTAGCGTTTTGGTGGTGTCTATTGCTTCCCTTATAATAGCACTTATCGTGTTTTTGATGGACGCACTGTTCAACGCAGGGATGGGCTTGCTCTTCCCGACTATTTAATTTTCGGTAGTTTAATTAGGTATTTAACCGTAAACGAATTGAGATGGCAGAGATCGAACGCAAGTGGTATGTGATTAAGACAGTCACTGGTACCGAGAAAAAGGTGAAGCAGAATATCGAAAGCGAAATTGAGGCTTCCCATATCAAGGACTTTGTGTCTTGTGTCTTGATTCCAACCGAGAAGTATTACCAGATTCGCAATGGAAAGAAAATCAGTAAGGAAAGAAACTATTTTCCGGGTTACATCTTTGTTGAGGCAATGATGCTGGGAGAGGTTTTCCATGTCTTATTGAATATTCCTGGCGTTTTGGGCTTCGTAGGTTGCAAGAAGAAAACGGACCCACCTGTGCCTTTGCGCCCTGCCGAAGTCACCCGTATGTTGGGGAAAGTGGATGAATTGCTCGAACAAGACGAATCCTTTACTCTTCCTTTCATCGTGGGCGAAGAAATCAAGGTCGTTGACGGGCCTTTCAGCACTTTTAACGGAATTATTGAAGAAATCAATCCCGAGAAAAAGAAACTGAAGGTTATGGTGAAAATCTTCGGTCGTAAAACCCCGCTTGAGTTGAGTTTTATGCAGGTTGAAAAGGTATAAATACCAATTATATTAGTTACAAACAAAAAAAATTAACAAAAATGGCAAAAGAAGTAGCTGGACTTATTAAGTTACAGATTAAAGGTGGCGCCGCTAATCCATCTCCCCCAGTAGGACCTGCCTTAGGTGCAAAGGGCGTGAACATTATGGAATTTTGCAAGCAGTTCAATGCTCGTACGCAAGATTTGGCTGGCAAGTTAGTGCCGGTAATCATTACTGTTTACAAGGATAAATCTTTTGATTTTGTCACCAAAACGCCACCAGTTGCAGTCCAATTGTTGGAAGCAGCTAAAATTCAAAAAGGATCTAAGGAACCTAACCGTAACAAAGTGGCCACCCTTACTTGGGACCAGGTGAAAACCATCGCAGAAGTAAAAATGCCTGACTTAAACTGCTTCGAGATTAAATCAGCTATGAGCATGGTTGCCGGTACCGCAAGAAGTATGGGTATCACGGTTAAAGGCGGAAC
This sequence comes from Bacteroidales bacterium, assembly GCA_024400715.1. The sequence goes on from JAKSMH010000072.1 coordinate 4,847, forward strand.
CAATCCTTCTGAACTCAATTAATTAACAAAGTAAAAAAATCAACATGGCTAAAATATCAAAAAAACGCAAAGAAGCTTTTGCTAAATTTGATAAGAACAAAGTTTACCCTTTGACCGAAGCTGTTAAGATCGTGAAGGATATTACTTATACCAAGTTTGATGCATCTTTCGACATCGACGTCCGTTTGGGCGTTGACCCTCGTAAGGCCAATCAAATGGTTAGAGGTATCGTTACCCTTCCCCACGGAACAGGTAAGGTGGTTAGAGTGCTTGTTCTTTGTACTCCCGACAAGGAGGCTGAAGCAAAGGCAGCTGGCGCCGACTATGTAGGATTGGACGAATACGTTGATAAAATCAAAAAAGGTTGGACCGACGTTGACGTTATCATCACTATGCCGAGCGTTATGCCAAAAATCGGTGCCCTTGGTAAGGTTTTGGGTCCCCGTGGCTTGATGCCTAACCCTAAAGCCGGTACCGTAACCATGGAAATCGGTAAGGCTGTTGCTGATGTGAAGGCCGGTAAGATTGACTTCAAAGTTGACAAATTCGGTATCATCCACTCAGGTATCGGTAAAATTAATTTCGATGCCGACAAGCTGGTTGAAAATACCCGCGAAATGATGTCAACTATTATTAAGTTGAAACCGACTGCCGCAAAAGGAACGTACATTAAGAGTATTTACCTCTCAAGTACCATGAGCCCCGGTGTACAAGTTGATGTGAAATCAGTTACATTATAATCTTAAAAAAGCTAAAGTATGAAACAAGAAGAGAAAAGTGTTATCATTGATGCCATCGCAAAGGACTTAGCTGAGTATGCGAATGTATATGTAACCGATATTTCCGGCTTCACAGTGGAAACAGTTAACCAACTGAGAAGACAATGCTTCCGTCGCGACATTAAGTTGAAAGTCGTTAAAAACACTTTGCTTAAACGCGCTATGGAACAGTCTGAAGTTGACTATTCTGAAATCTATCCCGCCTTGGCCGGCACTACTTCAATTATGCTGTGCAACACAGGAAACGCTCCTGCTAAGTTAATCAAGGACTTCCGCGCTAAAAACAAAAAGCCCATCCTTAAGGCAGCATTTATTGAACAAGCAACTTATTTCGGTGACGAACAATTGGATACCCTCTGCAACATCAAGTCAAGAGAAGAACTGATCGGCGACATCGTGGGTTTACTGCAGTCTCCCGCTCGCAACGTTATCTCTGCTTTGCAGTCAGGTGGTGGCAAGCTCGCAGGCATCGTAAAAACCTTGTCAGAAAGAAATTAAAAAATCAATTTTATTAAACAAAGTAAATAACCATTAAAATAATACAATTATGGCAGATTTAAAAGCATTTGCAGAACAATTAGTTAATTTAACAGTTAAGGAAGTTAACGAATTAGCTCAAATTTTGAAAGAAGAATACGGTATTGAACCAGCAGC
>JAKSMH010000073.1 GCA_024400715.1 Bacteroidales bacterium
TAAATCACATAAAATGAATAAAAAATACTTATTATTGGCCATCTTCATTATGGCCGTCTTTTTCGCAGCTTGTGGTCTAAAAAATCACGACAATGAGGAAATAAGCGACAATGAACTAATGAGTTACCCCACCTCCATCATTGCCGATACCATTACGGCCAATATCGGTGACCAATCAGAACTATATCCAGTCAGCGAGGAATTTATCGAGGATTTCTTAGAACAGCTCAACGACTACGAGGGCAAACACATCACCATTACCAACAAAACCCCCGAAGAATGGGGTATTTCCTGTGTGGAACGCCTTCCTGAAGGCAGAGAACTATGGCTGCTCCGGTCAATAGACCGCGAATGGGCCTACTTGGTTATCACGTCTGGTTTTGGCACGCAACGCATCCTGGACCTTATTCCCGTGGGCTTAAATTTAGCCAAGCAAGACAACGAAATGTTAGAAACCGAAATATGGGAAACCTACCGAGAATCCGACGGTTCTTTTATCGTCCACAAAAACTACGAATGGATTAAGAATTTGGACACCAACGCCACGCAACACGGCATCAACAATTACCAGCGAAAATCCTATTTCGTGGATAGATACGTCATCAACGACCTTTGCCGCTTTGAATGCACCGAAGTCAACGATTCCGTTCCAGAATATAGTGCCGTCGTCTTCTTTTACGAAAACACTGTCAAACCCGACGGTTGGGACGATACTGTCGAGATGCTGCAAGCTTTCTGCGAAGACAGACAGGTTTACTATGAAGAAGTTGCCACAGGTTTCAACGATGTGGCTATTCACGACTTTATGCTCAACGAAATAACCCGTGTTGACATCACGCCCTATACCGAGGAAGTCCGCGCCGGAATGATTATGCTTAAAAAAGGCGAAGCTCCCAAAACGGTACGTTTCGGGAGCTTCGAAAGAATGCAAATTGAAATCAAACGTTATTTCAAAATGCTCAATATCTAAGTTTATTTCTGCATAGATTCAGGATATAAGTACATCTTCACATACTTGTCAACATCAAAGTTGGCCTTCAAGAAGTTAACGATATCTTCTTTGGTCACACTATTGATTCTTTCAGTCGTTGTATTGATGCTGTTGATGTTTGCATCATTGTCATAATATTTGTTAGCGATGTAGCTCAACCAAGTACCGTTCTTCTTCAATGAAGTTTCGTGGTCATTGATCATCTGCTTTTTCACTTTGTCCAAAGTTTCGTCAGATGGTCCGTTGGCTTGGAAATCTTTCAGGATATTGAAAACGGCATTAGACAGATTATCGGTGTTGTCTGGAGAGCAGCTGAACATCACCATCATACTATAAGACGGCTTGGGTTCGTTGTCCGAACTCATCTGCAACATAGGAGAATAAACGCCACTCATTTTTTCACGAATAGTGGCAATTAACTCAATTTGCAGTGCTTCATTGATTTCAGCAACAATCATCCTGTTTTTAGGTGTCCATTCCATTTCGTGGTCATAGGCAATGCCCACCCAGCTCTGTTGTTCGCTACCGGCATAAACATTTTCCACAATCTGATGATCTGGAAAACCTTTTACCACTTCGTATTTTGGAGTTTCCTTTTCAGAAGAAGTTGGAAGAGATCCTAAATAAAGTTCAATGTATTCCTTGATGAGCTGTTCGTCGAAATTACCCACAAAAGTATAAACGAAATCGGCAGGGTTGGCAAAACGCTGTTGATACAATTGGAATGCTCTGGTATAATCCACGGCATCCACATCTTCCTTGCTCAACAATGGTTTTTGATAAGGATCGTTCTGAGCCACTTTATCATAGAAAGACAAAATGAACTTATACATAGGATTGGCAGACAACATTTTGATTTGTTCAAGGTATTCACTGGTTACCAATTCAAGAACGGTCGTATCTTGTCTTGGAGAAGTAAAGAATGCGTGCAAATATTGGAAGAAGAACTCAAGGTCTTTCGGCGTAGATGAACCGCTAAATCCTTCGTCAAATAAGCCAATATAAGGAGTAACGCCTACGTTTTTGCCTTTCATTTTCTTTTCCAAGGAAGAATAATCCAATTCGGAAATACCGGCACGATCCACGAAGCTGCAAGCGAAATGCAAAGCAGGAAGATCACATTCGTAATAAAGACTCATACCGCCTTTACTTTTAGCTGAGAATAAAATCTGATCGTTCTTATAATCAGTTTTCTTCAAAACGACCACAATGCCATTGTTCAAGGTAAGTTCTGTAGCATCAATTTCCGTCAATTCCTTGGTGTTGATGATAGAACCGGCTTTCAGTTCTTCTTTATTCACCAATTCCACATCTTTATATGTGTCAACGTATGGAGTTACATCTTTGTTGCCAGGATTGGTAACAGCTGACAAAACTTGTGCTTCGGTAGGAACATTCACACCTTCTTTTTCGGGAGCCATCACGATAGCCACCAGGTTTTCATCGGTAATCCAGTTTTTAGCCAATGCGTTAACTTCTTCAATAGTGATATCTTCCAAATACTTCTTGGCGTAATTGTATTCTCTCTTAGCACCAGGAATTGGGTCGTGATGCAAATAGTTGGCCACATATTCCGAAGCGAATCTTGAGGATTCCGTCTTCTTAACTTCGTTAGCGGCGATTTCATACAAGTTGAGTAATTCTTCCTTGGCACGATTCAATTCGGTCTGGAGGAAACCGTGTTGAAGCACACGCTGGTCTTCACGCATCAAAGCTTCGATACTTTCAATAATCTTGTTTTCCTTGCAGGAAATCTGGCAGCCATACATATCGGTACTACCAATTAATCCGGAATAACCGCAGCTGGCACTCAAGAAAGGACAGGCGGGATTTTGGGTCATCTCGCTTAAACGAGAATCATACATCATATTATATAAATCGTGTTTCAGACTGGTTCTAAAATCACCCACCGTTTTCATCACGAAATGAGGGTGTTTACGGATAATCATCACGGTATTTCCCATAGCTTCCTTATCAGTGGCCACAACAGCCAAAGGCTCTTTATTAGATGCGATAGAGAAATCTTCTTTCACGCGAGGATTCTTGACAGGTTTGATTTTTCCGAACTGCTTTTTAATTTGAGCTTCCATAGCATCCACATCGATATCACCGACAACGATAACGGCCTGCACACCAGGACGGTACCAATCGTGATAAAAATCCTTAATGGTTTGGTGTTTGAAGCCGTTGATTACTTCAATCAAGCCGATAGGCATACGTACCGCATAACGGGAATCCTTGAAAAGCACCGGCCACCAAACTTTCTGCATTCTATCGCTGGCACCTAAGCCCATACGATATTCTTCAGCGATGACGCCTCTTTCGGATTCGATTTCCTTGGCATCATAAAGCAAACCATTGGCCCAGCCGTTCAAGATGTCCAAGCCCATTTGGATGTATTCGGGTTTGTCGTTGGGCATAGTCAATTCATAAACGGTTTCATCAAATGAAGTGTAGGCATTGATACCAATACCGAAAGTAACACCGATTTTTTGCAATTCGCTAATCATCGTGTTGTTGGGGTAGCCTTTAATACCATTGAAGGCCATGTGTTCGGTAAAGTGAGCCAAACCGCGTTGGTCTTCGTTTTCCTGGCAAGAACCAGCGTTCACTGCCAAACGGAATTCAACACGATTTTCAGGTTTTTTGTTGGCACGGATGTAATAGGTCATGCCGTTGTCCAATTTTCCGATTTTCACGTTCGGATCGGGATTAATAGGCGCATTCAAATCCTGTGCCGAAACAGCACCGATGGTAAGGATTAATGCCGCCAAAACGAACAATAATTTTTTCATCTTCTTTAAATTTGTTATTGATAATAAGTTACGTTACAATTTTTCCTTTTCAATTAAAAGTGTAAAAATACACTTTTTTTATATAACAGCAAATGATAATTTTCCTGAAGCATTATTCTTCAATCTGTTTAATGATCGCGTCGCTGTTTTTCAGCACCCTACGGACCATCATCAAGCCCACAAAAAGTCCGATACATCCACCAATAACACCACCCCAAATCGCAAATATGGGATTATGAAAATGTGGGGCCACCGTCATCAAAAATAAAACGCAAAACACAATAACGATAGGAAGTTCCACACACAGGGTAATGACATACGCCTTCTTGAGCCGTCTCATTTTCTGTGCCACGGTCTTCAAATCGTCATTCATAATCAGCTTTTCGCGCACCGGCCTGTGAATCAACACCGTTGCCATCGCATCGGCAGAAACCATGACAACGACAAAAATCAACAACCACACAGGCAAGAACGGAAAACAAAACGGATATATAATCACACAAAACAATGCCATACAAATATCAATCCAAACCTGCTTATTGATAGAAGAGAGTCTAAATCTCATCGTTTCACGCATTAATTTCTCATTAATAATATCCTCGTGTTCTAACTTTTTACGCAATAGTTCCATTTGGGAACGCATTTCCTCTAATTCTTGAAATTCTTGTACATCTTCCATAAGGCAAAATTTTATCCGTTAGACATTTGCATTAATTGTTGTTTGATTCGAACCAGCTTCACGCTGACATTTTTGGCACTGATACCCACGATAGCCGCAATTTCATCGTAGCTGAGGTTTTCCAACCATAGCAACACGATAGCCCGATCGACAAGTCCCAACTTGCTAATACGGGCATTCAGCATTTGAATTTGCTTGGTGTCGGTATCGTCATCAGAAAAGAGGTCAGCGGCCATTTCCAATGGAACTTTTTCGCCCATTCGTTTCTTTTTGCGGTCGGCCGAGATGCAGGTATTCAGAGCCACACGCCAAATCCAAGTTTCCACTTTCGACTCGCCCCTAAAATTGTCAAAACCCTTCCAGAGGTTAATCAAGATATCTTGAAACAAGTCAGCCACCTCATCGGCATCCTTTGAAAACATATAACACACGGTATAAATCATGGTTTTATGTTTTTTTACCAATACCTCAAATTCTTTTTCCTTCGATTCCATTCGTAATGTCATCTATTCTCGAATCAATTGTCAATTATATGACGCACAAAAAATGAAAAAACTACAAATTTCAACTTAAAATGAAATAATTTCATCCATTTTTACATCTGTTGGTTCCGTAGGAATTTCTTCAACAAATTGAAAATCAAAACAAATACCTATTTTTTTCACTTGCTGATACCTACAGAGAAAACGGTCGTAATAGCCTCGTCCACGTCCCAGTCGGTTTCCGTTTTTGTCAAAAGCCACGCCCGGCACCACAATCAAATCATAATCGCCTTGATAAGCTTCGTCTTGCGGCTCTAAAATATTAAAATCGCCCACGGCAAACCCTGTATTTTCTGACAATTCTACGGGAATGATGTCATCCCCCACCACCGTTGGCAGGATAATTTTTTTATGGTGACGCCATTGTTCAACGAATTGTTGGGTTTGCACCTCATCGGGCAGCGAACTGTACAACATCACCGTGCGGGCGTTCACAAAATCGGGATGTTGCACCAACTTGGCCATAATCGCTTGCGATTGTGTAGCCAATTGCTCTGCACTATGCTGTTTTTTCAACATTTTAATATTCGCTCTCAATTCTTTTTTTGAAATCATCATCATTCATTTTTTTGCAAAGATAATGTTTTTTCGGAAAATTATCCCATATAATCTTGTTGAAATTCCGATATTTTTTTAGCGAATAAGAAAATAGCCCAACAGGTCAAACCGACACAAGATTTATTTCCGTACATTTGCATTTTAAATTGTATAAAATAGGAATATGCGGATCTGGACACTTTTCGGCAAAATATTACTTTGGATTATCGGCTGTTTTTTGGGTTTGCTTCTCATTATCAACCTTTTTGTTCCCGTTTATGATTTTGACGAGCCCAAACCATTCCACGGCAACTACTGGCATAACCCCTACGGAAACATAGATTCCACGGCCTGGTTACGTTGCAATTTCCACGCTCATTCACGCATTGCCGGCGGCGTTACCAACGGTCGCAACAACACGCCATTTCTAATCGACAGTGTCTATCATTTGCTTGGATTTGCACACAGCGGAATTTCAAACTACAATAAAATCTGCGATTTCGGAGCCCAACGCAGCGACTTCATTCCTGCCTACGAGCACGGCTACGGCATTTTCAAAATACACCAACTCTGCTTGGGAGCCCGTAAGGTACGGCGTCTTGACTATCCCTTCTGGCAAACACTGAGTATGAAGCAACATACCCTAAATCAAATTGGTAAAGATTGTGAATTGGTCATTCCCGCACATCCAAATTTCGTAAAAGGAGGTTATGCGGCCACCGATTTC
>JAKSMH010000074.1 GCA_024400715.1 Bacteroidales bacterium
AAGTATCCAGAGGAATGATAATGTCCGGCATGATGCCGCCGCCGCCGTAGTCTGTACGTCCTCTTGGTGTCGTATATTTCAGTGAATCAGGAGATTTAATGCTGTCGGCGGTGAGAAATTCCCCGTGTTTGCTGCGGTTGTTGAGGTCGTTGAAATAACTTTCCAAACCGTCATTGTAGGGTTTCTGGATGCAGCGTCCCGTTGGAGTGTAATAATGTGAAATGGTAAGACGCACCATAGATTGATCATTGAGATATAATGGTTTTTGTACCAATCCTTTACCAAAAGTACGGCGACCAATGACCAAGCCGCGGTCCCAGTCCTGAATACAGCCGGAGACGATTTCTGATGCGGAAGCGGAGCCTTCATCTACCAATACAATCAGCTTGCCTTTTTGAAATTCGCCCTTGCCGGTAGAAAGGAATTGCTGTCCTGTTTTTCTGAAATTGTCCGTATAGACAATCATCTGGTCAGTGCCAAGGAAGATATCAGAAATTTGAAATGCCACGTCCAAGTAGCCGCCGCCGTTGCCGCGAAGGTCTAAGATGAGGTTCTTCATCCCGCGGGCGTTGAGTTTGGTTAAAGCGGTATGGACTTCGGTCGGAGAAGTCATTGCAAAGCGGTCCAATTTGATGTAGCCGGTACGGTCGTTTACCATAAACGACACGTTCACACTGTTCATCGGAATCTTGTCGCGGGTGATGGTAAATTCTAACAATTCGGGGTTGCGGCCTCGTTTGACGCCGACCACCACCTTGGTTCCTTTGACGCCGCGCAAATGGTTTTGCACCCATTTGTTGTTCACGTGTTTACCGCAGGCAATGGCTGTATCCACCTTCACAATTTTATCTCCGGCACGAAGTCCAACCTTGTCTGACGGTCCGTCGGGAATGACTTCCATCACATTGATGGTGTCTTTGATAAGTTGAAAAGTAACGCCAATACCGTCAAATTTTCCTTCCAGCGGCTCATTGGTTTGTTGCACGTCTTTTTTCGGAATATAAACAGAATGCGGATCCAGCTCTTTCAGCATTTCAACAATGCCTTTTTCTACCAGCGGCATAAAGTTCACGGTATCGACATACATTCCGTTGATGGCCTGCAACATTTGCTGCATTTTGCCTGCATTTTGCTGATAGGAAGGATTTTGCGCAAATCCATTGACAGTGAAGAATAATAAGAATAGACTAATGACAAATCTGAGTGTTTTTTTCATGATTCGAAAATTTAAGTTGGCAAAATCTTATATTTGCAACTTGCAAAGGTACGCAAAAAAACGATTGCTTCCTATTTCCGTCTTAAAATATTGTTGACAGTGCAATTTTAATCTGCATCCGTTTGAAAAAATAGACAGGTGTTAATCCCTTTTTAATGCGTCATCACCGTTTTACTTCCACTAAATCGATAATTAGTTTTGAACCATCGATATTGGTGTTTTCCATTTTTACAAAACCATTTGGTCATTGTAATAACTTGTGAGATACGTTTTCCCGATTCTACTTCGTGCTACCGACTCAGTTTTCAAATAGAATGTTTTTTTTCATATTTATTAAATTAGACTGCAAAGATATATTTTTTTAATTGTATTCTGCTTATCATGAAAAAATCACCATTATCATGTGGGCAAGAAAAATTATCTTATCACCTCACCGACTTTCATTTTTGTGATTGGACCAAATGTTTCCAGTCCTTTCATGTCAATTTTTCTTGAATTGCCCACCACACACCAAATGATAGGACGATTTTCAAAATATGTCTTTGAAAAATTTTTCAAGTCTTCCGGAGTTATGTTTTCTACAATCTGCGCTTCTTTTGCAGAGACATCATAATTGACCCCGTTAAGTAATTCAAATTCCACATGTGAGGCGGTCTTTCGGAGTGAGGGATCGTTATGAGGTGGAGCGTTGATGACTGCATGTTTGTTATCTTCGAGTTTTGACGGAATGATGGGAAGGTTTTCAATCAAAGAATCTAAAACTTGCATGGCATCCACAGCCTTGTCGTTTTGGGTTCCGATTTTGGCAATAATATATCCTCCCTGCTCATTTCTACACTTCCATGACGGAATATATAAGGCACTGCCTGCCAGATAAGCCATAGAGCGGAATTCTCTGATTTCCTGAAACATCAATGAACTCATGCTACCACCGAGATAGGTCTGGTATATGTTGGCTAAAACCCTTGTTTTTCTATCAGGGAGAATGTCAGTTGGAATATAGGCAATGATTATGGTCTGAGCGGCATCGGCTTTGTCAATGAATAGTACTTGTGATTTCGGATATGTGATGAATGTTTTTTCCTTTGGTACATTTGCGTTTTCCGTAACAGATTCAAGATTGACATTCTCTTTGATGATTTTTGCCACCTTGTCTTTGGACACATTACCAGTGTATAGGATATCCGTCTGCTTTTTTTGAACTTCTTTCCAAAGTTCTATAAGGAATTCATCTGTCAGTTTACCCTTATCCTGATAAAAGGGAGAACACTTACCGTATGCGGCTTTGCAGTATAATGCTTGGGCGATGGTTGAAATGTCTTTCTTGCTGATGTGCAAGTTGGAAATGTCTTCATTTTTAATGATGTTAAGCTTTTTGCTGTCGCTTTTGATATCCCTAAGAATTGAACAAGCAATTTTGACAGTTTCTTCAATGTTTTCATCAAAACCGGAAATATGTAAAGCCACGGTATTTGCTTTGGCTGAAACGGAAACATGGCCGCCAATTTGTTGCAACTTGCCATTCAGTTCGTTATATGTCATTTCATGGGTTCCAAGGCAATTGATGTATGAAGCCATGTGTTCGTATGCTGGGTTCATAAATGTCCCATCTAGAAAACGGATTTCAAGATCGAACACATTGTTTATGGGATTCTTTGTGGTGTATATACGAACGAATTCTGACAACTGAACCGTGTCAACGGCTTGATTGAAATCGATTTCAGGAATGGAAGGTGACACTATTGAAAGCTCTTTCATCAGCTCACGCGCGTATGCAGATGTTGAATCCTTTCCTGCGGGAATCACCTTTTCGTATGGCGGTTTTTTAAGATTGTCTTTGACCGACTTTCCCGTTTTCTTAATGAAAACCATACAGTCATTGGAAAGATACTTTCCGGCCACTCTGGAAATGTCATCCTTGGTTATTTTGCTAATGGCTTCTATTCTTGAAAGTTCGTCATCCCACGACCTTTTCTGGGACATCACACTGGCCATAAAATGGGTAACCAGATCTTCTTTATCTTCCATTCTTGCCAGGACACTCTTTTTATACGATTGTTTACAAGCCTCAAGAAATGATTTATCATAATTTCCATTTTTGATGTCATTGATTGCTTTCAGGACATACGATTCGGCAGATTTAAGACTTTGGCCGAAAAGTTTAGGAATAATGAAGAAATCTACTGCTCCTACAGATTGGTATGAATTATCCTCAACCCATGCCGTCATTAATTTTCTGTCAACAACAAGTTTATCAAGAAGTCCAGTACCGTTGCCATTCTGCATCATAAAACGGATGATGTCCATTACTTTACTGTCGGGGTCTTCAGGCAGTGGAGCTTTGTAATAAATTACTTCAGCTTTTACTACTGGCATATTAACAAGAACCTCTTTTTCCTCCCGTCCGTTCGTTGAAACTGTATAGATTTCCTCCCGTTGAACTTGGGATCCTTTCGTGATGCGTCCGAAAGTTCGTTCAATAATGGGTGTTATGGATTCTGTATTTATATCTCCACTGATAATGAGTCCCATATTGCAACCCACATAGAATTTCTCATAAAATTCCACCATCTTGTTCAGTTGTGGATTCTTCAGGTTCTCGGTGGTACCTATCACCGTATATTGATAAGGTGTTCCAGCAAAAAATGACGCATCCATAGTTTCGTAAGCACTCCGCCATATATTATCAGAATACATATTTTTTTCTTCATATACTGTTTCCAGTTCACTTTGGAATAGACGGAAGACAGGATGAATTAGTCTTTCTGAGTTTATTTCCGCCCACTGTTCGAAGTATTGTGGCCGAAAATCACTATGGAATACGGTTTTATCCTGAGAGGTATAGGCATTTAAATTAGCTCCACCACAAGCCGTTGTCAGAGTTTGGAACTCGTTGGGTATAACGTATTCTGCTGCTTTGATATTCAGTCTGTTTATTTGTTTTTGAATATCTAACCTCTCCTTATCATCACTTGTTTTGGCAAGCTTATCATACATCAAGGCAATGGAATCGAGATACGGTTTTTCCTGTTCGTAGTTCAATGTTCCAATTTTGTCAGTACCCTTGAATGCTATATGCTCAAAATAATGGGCGATACCAGTACCAGGACAGTCTTTCGCCCCTGCACGAACTACAATGGCTCCGTATGCTGTGGGCGTAGTGTGATCCTCATTGATCCAAACAGTCATACCATTGCCAAGGGTGAATGATGTGACTTTGAGAAAATCAACATTCTGACCGAATGCTGAAAAGGTAATAAACGTAAAAAATAGAAAGAATATTTTTTTCATATTTGCTGAATTCAAGTTATAGATGCAACTTTTAATTTGTTTATAGATTCAACTAGCAAGTGCGACAAAATTAGTCAAAATTTTTGATGAAACATTCGAAAGGGGTAAAAAAATGGCACTTCTAAGTTGAACTTAGCTAAAAAAATGGACTATCCCTTTCCGTCTTGTAGAGAGATTCCTACGCTTTGTTACGGAATGACGATGTGCCGCACACAAGAAAATGAGACGGAAAGTGTTAACGCAACAACATAGTCGTGGTATCGCCGCAGAAATCGTGACGTACAGAAAGTTTCGTCCGTCACCCATTCCTTGCCTTACGGCGGCACCGCATACGCGTTTTTACCTTATTATGTTGCGCTGCCGTCCTTGTGTGGATATGACCCGTCGCCATTTCGATGTTTCCGACGTATGGAGGAAACACCGGAATCCCAACAAGAGTAAACAGGATAATTCTGAAAAAAACGATCCGCGGGAAGGTGCGGCTCGTGGGGAAAAACAAATTTATTGATAATTGTTATTTCCAACTGTCTCTCATATCAAAATTTATGTAATATGCTTGGATCTTTTTTGAACTAATATTTCTGATTTTAACTACATTTGATGCTGTTTTTTTATTGATAGGCTTATTAAGTACACCTTGGAATGTAGCCCAGTAAATAAAAATAGTAAAATCTGAAGTGTAATAAGTTTGATAGAAAGATAGGCTGTCAAAATTCAAAATGTTTTTATTGTTAATCAAATCTGATAATACTATAGATGAGTCTATACAATAACTTGAAGAATCTCCTAACTTCGACAATAATCCTTCATTAAAAGCTGAACATGCGCTTGTATCAATGGGTTTAACAAGGTAATTGTTTTTGAAAATTAAGGGATTAAATTTATATCCTGCTGTAGAGTCTGCATTTCTAGATTTATCAATGGCGAGATACATTTTGGTTCCAGAATCCGTTGAGTAAAGATGTGGAAATTCATTTAGTCCGTATTTGATTATTTTTTTTTCAATTTTGTTTTTAGAAACAGGGGAAGGTTCTGAAACCCCTAATATCAGATTGACGATATTGCAGCTATTCATTAGTAACAGCAATTGAAATGTAAAACAAATAGCAATTGTACGTTTCATTTTGATTATAAAATGTCAATATCTACAATGACAGATCCGAACGATTTATATTTCATTCCATTGAAATCGACTTCTTCTTTTTCAATAAAATCATATTCGTTGTCAATGATTGTAATAGAATTACACTTTAATCCAGCATCTTTTAATGCTTCTTCTGGTAACGATAATGGAGCATCAATGCCAAATTCTTTTTCAAAGTAGTCTTTTTTTTCAAGGATATAAGCTTTGGCATGTCGTTTGTCAAGAATATTAAATAAAATAATGCTGTGATCTTTATCACTGGGATTGTCAGCTAAATAATTTTTTGTTTTTAAATCTGGAAACCATTCAAAGTCACAGAATCCGCAACAATATTCACAACCGCAATATTTGTGGTCCCTAGGACGATCAGTTGTGGATCTGTGAAGTGTTACTTTAAAAATCGGCAAATTAATAGTTCCTGTTGGCTTACTTGATTTGACATTCGAAGGGTATGGTTGTTCCATAGTATTTTTTTTCGTTACTTTTTCCTTATTGCATGCGAAGATACAGGCAGCAACCACTGCTATAAGTAATACGGCTATGGATATTCTAAAAATGTTCTTTTTCATAATGATTTAATTTAATGAT
>JAKSMH010000075.1 GCA_024400715.1 Bacteroidales bacterium
GATGCCATAGCATTCACAAGTCCTCATTACCGCACCGATATTCTGTGTTTGGAACAAATCCTCCATCACCACGGTAAAATGGCGCGTACGCTGGGCCAGCACTTCCATTATACGCATATTACGTTCCTCTGTCAAGAAAGTCTGCAGGTATTCACAGACTTTTCTCCGGGTAGCTCGATTTTCAATATGGTATAATTTCAAATGCTGTTCCATTTCGCGGGATTAGAAATTTACAATTTTAATATAATACGCTTTCAAAATTTTCGCTATGCCATCCTCTCACGAATTCGCCAGACGGCATCCTTTTTTTTCCTTCAAACTGAATGGTTTTCAGGATAAGTTGGCCATCAGCGACATTCACCACGAAATCACCTTCCTTGTCTATTTCAAAACGACCTATCTCACCCACAGAGCTTCCTTCCCGCACTTTTGCCTCATAGCATTTCAAAATAAATTCCCGTCCTTCAAGATTCTTGATTCGCGTAAATGCACCCGGATATGGAGACAAACCCCTGATTTGATTAAATATTGTCTGGGCGGACTGTTTCCAGTCAATCAGCATATCCTCGCGTAATATTTTGGGAGCTGGTTTCAACACCGCGTTTTCGGGCACTTGCTGGCACTTTCCTTTCACCTCGCCGGCATCGATGGCTTTCAGCGTTTTAAGAATTAAGTCTGCCCCCACTTTCATCAGTTCGTCATACAATTCGCCGGTGGTTTCCTGTGGCCCGATAGGGACTTCCACCTGGTCGATGATATCGCCACAATCGACCTGCGGATTCAAAAAGAAAGTCGTCACCCCCGTCATTGTTTCCCCGTTCATCACTGCCCGCTGGATAGGGGCGGCGCCGCGATAATTGGGCAGAAGGGACGCGTGCAGATTAAACGACCCCTTTGGCGGTATGGAATAAACCACCTCGGGCAGGATGCGAAAAGCCACCACGACAAACACATCCGCATTAAGCTGCTTTAATTGCTTAATAAAATCCTCGGCTTTCCGTTTTTCGGGTTGCAAGATAGGCAATTGGTGGGTCAGGGCCGTTTTTTTTACTTCCGAAAAGCGCAATTGCTGCCCTCTTCCCGCAGGTTTGTCGGGAACAGTCACAACGCCAACCACCTCAGCAAAGTCTGAGGATAAAATGGCTTCCAGACCCGCACAAGCGAACTCTGGCGTACCCATAAAAACAACTCTTAACATAATGATCTTTGAAAATCTATCATTTGGAGACAGCTAACTGCCGCTTCCACACCCTTGTTGCCGTGCTTTCCGCCCGAACGGTCAACGGCCTGCTGCATATCATTGCAGGTCAGCACGCCAAAGATAACAGGAGTAGCGTAATCAATAGCAACTTTGGCGATGCCATCGGCCACAGCTTGGGCGATAAACTCAAAATGGCGGGTTTCCCCCTGGATAATGCAGCCCAGACAAATCACCGCGTCCATTTTCTCATCCGCCTCGAGCATCATCACCGCTGCCGATGGGAGTTCAAAACTTCCAGGGACAGAACAAACGCGAATATTGGCTTTTGGCACACCGTTTGCTACCAGGGTTTCGACGGATCCGTCTCTCAATTTATCCGTAACTTCGTTATTCCACTGGCTCACTACAACGCCAATTCTCACCTGTTGGGGTGAGAATTGCTTATGAGGAGTAAATGAAATTTCAGAAAGATTTTTCTTCTTATCGGCCATCTTTATTGAAGTTTGCTTTTTACGTTTTCGGCAAATTTAGCCACACCCATACTCATATATTGATCGTAATATTCACTTTCAATACGTTGATAGGCCTTGTCAGCTTCTTTCCAGTTTTCACTTCTTTCATACATCTGACCTAATTTAAACAGATTGATAGGAGTGAAATAAGGATCATCATTTTCCACTGATTTCTTGTAATAAGAAATAGCCTTGCTTTCGTCGCCTTGTTCGTCGTACAAATCACCAATCAATGCTTGGCAAGCATACCACAACACATCTTCCTTTTTCTTGAACTGCAACAAATAATTCAGTGCTTCTTCCTTATCATTAAGTTTCAAATAGCACAAACCTGCGTAATATTTGGCAGTATTGGCAGTTTTCGTCATTTTGTAATCAGAAATAATGGTCAAAAAACCATCATTTTCGTCATCACCTTCCAATGCCAGATTCAACGAAAGTGAATCGCCAGCCAAATAATGGTTGATTGGGGCAATCATTGCAGCTGAAGCTTTTTGATTTCTTGGCGTAAAATAAAACTTATTCAATGCGATAGCAGCGGCGATAACCACTAAAATGGCAATGATTACACCATAAATTACATTTTGATATTTTGCAAAGAAGTTAACTAACCGAGTACCAAAATTCTCTTTTTCTTGTGTGTTTTCGGTCTTTTTTGCACCTAATTGTTCATTATTTGCCATATCTTACTTATTTTAAAAATTTAGGCGGCAAAGATACAAAAAATTTCGTATGCTTTGACAAATAAAATTTTAATGCGTTTTTTACCAGTCAAAATCGTCTTTTTTTGCCATCAGCACATCGTTAATCCAATTGGTAAAAATCTTAACGAACGCTTTACTATAAACATATTTAAACATGAATTTATCCGCCTTTTTGTCCAACACGATATCGCTTGGATGCTTCAACGGAAGGATGGGATACGCTCTTTTTATCAAACGGCGGAACTTACGTTTTGATCCGTTCGTGTGCACGCCCACATTGGTAACCAAATTCAAAGTTGGTGCGATGGCCAGACCGGAATTCAGCCAAATATGGAAATTATATTGGTATTCCCAGATTGGGACTTGTGTTTTTTTTATAATATTGTACCTACGGTGCCAGTAACGGCGTTCCTTCGGTCGGCGCGTATATTGTTTAACCACTTGGTCGAAATTCACCTTGTTCAACTCATCCGGATTCAAATCAAAATCGGTCCATCTGTCCCGCCAAGTCGCGAAGCCCCAGGTATTGGCGTAGGCGGAAAAATAATACGAGCAGCCGCCATACTTTTTTTGCTTTCTTTTAAGTGCCCTTTGGTGCTTGCGAAAATTGACCGCACCAATATGATAAATTCGTTTATCATTTCTGAAACGTTCCAAAAGTTCTTGGCAATAGACAAAAAAATCGGGGTGCGGGAGACAATCCTCAAAGAGAATCACGCCTTCTTCTTCCTGCTCGAAGAACCACTTCATAGCATTCATAATGGCCGCGGTCTTTCCTTGGTGTTCCTCAGGAAAAAATTTATGCAGTTCACACGACCATTCGGGCATAATCACAGACTTGGTACGAATGCAGTTAATGTTATCCTGCACATCCCCTTCAATGGGCGCGTCTGCCGCCACATACAGTTTTTGCGGTTGCAGGTCTTTAATCACCTGAAACAAGTTATGCGTTTCAAAAACGCGATTATATATCACCAACAGGATAGGAACTTGATACATACCTTCAATTTTTCTGCAAAAATACAAAAAAACATTTATCCTTACATTATATTTAAATGAATAAATATGTTTACACAAGGCTCACGCGGCGTAGTTCATCTGAAAATCGCAGAATGCCTTCCTGAATACGTTGTACCGTTTTACGCGAGGGACGACTTTTCCCCGTGGCATAATGACTTAACTGGTGTCTGTTGACGCCCGTAATTGTCTGCAAATCTGCAAAATTCAGCCTTCCGCTCATATAGTTCAAAAAACTTGCCGTATCAAATTTACATTCAAAAGTCATATCTGGCAATGTCGGCAGAAGCGATTTTGCCTCCAAGTACGAGTTTTTCACATCCTCTATTGCCATTTCAACGGTCTCACCCATTCCAATAAAACCAACTTTATAATTATGTTGAGGAACCGCTGTGAAACTTCCATCCTCATTGCGTTCGATAATCACTACAATTTTTCCCATTTATCCATTATTTAAAATTAACTCCTGACTGTTTCTTAATATAATTCAGTAAAACAATGCCAACATCAGCTTTCATGTGTCTTGGCAACTGAAATTTTATATTTGTAATCGGACTATACCACCATTCATGATTCTTTCCTTCATTAACGAAATAGCAACCATTAGCTTTTAATTTCATTTTAAGTTCGGAAATCTTCATGACTGATTTTATTTTCACGATGCAAAAATACACAAATAAATATTAAAATCAATATACAATTGAATATTTTTTATAGAACCATCCCGTTTAATTTTGTTGAGATTCCGATGTTTCCTCCATACATCGGAAACATCGGAATGGCGATGAATTATGGGCCAAGAAGTGGCGGCGGTAGAAAAAACGATGCAATAATGCCAACGCATTGTCGCCGCAGAAATGGCGACAACGTCAATTCTAAAATTTTGTGTACATTTGCAGCATATAAAATATAATATGTATTTAACGATAGACATTGGCAACACTTTACACAAAACAGCCATCTTTGAACCCAATGGCCAATTGGTGGAAATACGCAAATACCGAGGACTTACACCAACTCGGCTAAGTCAATTATTCCGTCAGTATGACATTACGAATGCCATTTTGTGTGCAGTGGGACAATATGACGAAACGATAGAAGAACTCATTCAAAAGCAATGTCCGCTGGTCATTTTGTCAGCCGACACTCCCCTTCCCATCACGCTTCGATATGACACGCCGCACACCCTTGGGCCTGACCGCATTGCGAATGCGGTGGGAGCGAGCAAACAGTTTCCCCACCAAAACCTCCTTTCCGTTCAATTGGGAAGTTGTCTGGTCTGCGACTTTATCAACGACCAAAACGAGTATCTTGGAGGTTCCATCGCCCCTGGCATTGCAATGCGATTGAAGGCACTGCAACATTATACGCGCAAACTGCCTCTCGTGAAGCAACAATCCATCGACTATCTCATCGGGCGTAGCACCGAACAATCCATTTTAAGCGGCGTGATGAACGGCATAACTTACGAAATCGAGGGTTTCGCCCGCCACTACGCGCAAAAATATCCGGATTTGAAAATCCTCCTTACGGGAGGTGATTCCAAAGACTTGCAAAAGTCAATAAATTTTCCGATATTTGCCACCCAAAATTTAGTTACATTAGGATTATACGAAATTTTACATTTCTATGTTGAAAAATAAGGGAATTATCATCATATCAGTTGCTTTATGCCTGATGATTTGTGCAAAAGTTTTTGCGCAAAACGAGATTAGTTCGCCTTATTCCCGTTTTGGAGTCGGCCTTTTGACCAACAGTACCAACAGCACCCTCGCCACAATGGGAGGTGTTTCGTATGCTATGCAATCCAACAACTACATCAACTTCCGCAACCCCGCTTCCTACGTTGCTTTCGACTCTTTAACCTTTACTGGAGATATCGGATTTAGCATCAATGCCTGCAATTTACGCACCAGCACACTTCGACAAAATGGAACCATTGGCCGGCTGGACTACATTGCCATTGGACTTCCCCTAACGAAGCACTGGCGTACCAGCGTGGGGTTGATACCTTTCAGCCACAAAGGCTACAATATCATCGATTCTCGAGAAATCGACAATATCGGCGAAGTGAATTACACCTATTCGGGCGAAGGCGGTCTAATGCAATTGTATTGGGGTAATGCTTTCCAACTATACAAAGGGCTTTCCATAGGTTTAAATGTTTCCTATTTGTGGGGAAACCTTTCTTCCATCAGATATGAGGAATTTCAGGGGGACAATTTCTATAATTTTAGAATTGCGCAAATTGATCATGCCGATGGCATCTACCTGCAAGCCGGCTTACAATATATGGCTCACATTGGAGAGAATCACAAATTGGGTATTGGCGCCACGTATGAAAATTCCGCCTACATCTGGGTTAAACATAATCAATTGGTACAACATTACACAGGAGTATATAGCAGCGTATATACCTACGATACCACTTTGGCCATTATGGGACAAAAAGGCAATATGAAAATCCCTCAATCCGTAGGATTCGGACTTTCCTATACTTACAAAGACAAACTTACCATTGGCGCAGACATATCCTGGCAAAATTGGTCTAAATTCAAGTATATGGGACAAGGCGATTCCCTTAAAGATGCCCTTATTTCCGCTATCGGTTTAGAATACATACCCGACCCCACTTCCGGTAAATTTGGAAAAAATATCGCTTTCAGATTAGGTGGTCGGTACTCAACCGGCTATATGAATGTTCACGGAAAAGCCATCGATGAATTTGCCGTTTCCATTGGTCTTGGACTACCTTTTAGAACCTTTTCTTCAAGATTTGCCATCAATTTAATGTTTGAATACAG
>JAKSMH010000076.1 GCA_024400715.1 Bacteroidales bacterium
ATTTATATCACTTTATAGCAAAATTTTTGATTCATTTCAAAACAGCTTCTTAGTTCTTTTTGCTGAAATTACCATATTTGCTACGGAATTTATCAACACGACCGGCGGTGTCAACCAATTTCATCTTACCGGTGAAGAATGGGTGTGATGTGTTTGAAATTTCCAATTTGATCAAGGGGTATTCCTTGCCGTCTTCCCAAACAATGGTGTCCTTCGTCGCAACAGTTGACTTGGTCATAAATGCGATTTCATTAGACATGTCTTTGAAAACCACTGTTCTATACTCTTTTGGATGAATGCCTTTTTTCATTATTATTTGTTTTTAATTGTTCTCTAATTTCGGAGTGCAAAAATACAAAAAATATCAATACATAATCATTTTTCAATAAAATTTATTTTATTTCTGAATGGCTGTGCGTAATATATTGATTTTTAATATTTTATGTAAATTAGTCGTCCATTTTGACGAAATTTCCGTTCAAGTCGAATTCCAATTCGATGTCGTTTCTTAGTTCGACTTCGTAACCGCGTCTGTCTTTTTTGATTTTGACGATGTCGGTTTCACTAAAGTATTGTGAGATGTATTTGCTGATGTTGGCGGGAATAATCTTGGCAGGAACTTTTCCCATCACGCACTTCACTTCTTTCCATTGACCGTTTTTGTCAAATTCTATTTGATTTCCATTTTCAAAATAAACTTCATATTCAGTGGAAAATCCTTCGTCAACAAAGGCGTGAGAGACTTTTTCGGAAGGAAAGTTCGTTTTGATGAAGGTTTGTGCGGCGGCGGGCAGTTGCGATACGGCGATGGGTTTGTCTGGACCCGCACACGAGGTGGCAAAGCAGAAGCAGATGGCAAAAATGCTTAATAAGATTCTTTTCATGATTCGATTTTTTTATGATTATTAATGATGATGCAAAAATACTAAAATTTTTGTCTCCACGTGCAGCCGTTTTTCCATTCCGAACAACCGTATGCGGTTTTACCTTTGATGATGTGTCCCTTGTGGCATAATGGGCAAATTTGTCCGATGATGCTGTCGGGGCTGGCATTTTGGCGGCGGTCGCTGTCGTCGCGTAGGACTTGCAACACAATGTCGTTGACCATCTGTTTGAGTTCGTCCAGAAATTGAGCCGCTGAGTATTTGTTTTGTTCTATTTCGCGGAGTTTCTTTTCCCAGATGCCGGTCAGTTCGGCACTCTTGAGCAGTTCTTCCTTGATGAGCCCGATGAGTTCTATTCCGGTTGGGGTGGGTTCCAACGATTTTCGGATTTTGTGAATGTAGTTTCGCTTGAAAAGTGTTTCAATGATGGCGGCCCGGGTGGAAGGTCGTCCAATGCCGTTTTCCTTCAAAGCTTCCCGCAGACTTTCGTCATCTACCAGCTTGCCGGCTGTTTCCATCGCGCGCAGCAAGGTTGCTTCGGTATAGGGTTTGGGGGCGGTGGTGGTCTTTTCGCTCAGCTTCGGCTCGTGGGGTCCGTGTTCGCCTTGGGTAAAGCTGGGTAATACGGCGTTCTCGTTTTTCTCTTCTTCTTCGCCATCTGCTTTTTCGCTTTTGTCTGCTTTTTCGCTGTTTTTGTCATTGCCGATGACCACGCGCCAGCCCGGATCCAGTATCTGCTTGCCCGTGGCTTTGAACTCCACCTTGTCAACAGCACCCAATACCGTCGTGTTTGAAACGATGCAGTCGGGGTAGAAAACGGCGATGAAATGACGGCAGACTTCGTCATACACGTTGGCTTCCTCCGGCGAAAGTTGGAATTTAGGATTTTGCCCGGTGGGAATAATGGCGTGGTGGTCGCTAACCTTGCTGTTGTCGAAGACCTTTTTGCTTTTGGGCAATTTCTTGCCTAAGAGTGGCGCCGTCAAGCTCGCATAATTGGTGATGCCCTGTAAAATGGACGGGCATTTGGGATAAATGTCGTCGCTGAGGTACGTCGTATCTACACGCGGGTAGGTGGTCAGCTTCTTTTCGTACAGACTTTGTATGGTTTGCAAGGTCTGCTCCGCCGAATAACTGTATTTCTTATTGCATTCCACTTGCAAAGAGGTGAGGTCGTAAAGTCGTGGCGGTGCTTCTTTTCCCTTTTTTATACTGATGTCCGTGACGGTGAAGTCCTTGCCGACAATGTTTTGCAGGTCGGCTTGCCCGTCTTCCATGTTTTGGTATTTGCCCTTGGTGGCAGTGAAGACCGTGTCACGATAGACGGTGGAAAGAACCCAGTAGGGCGTGGGAACGAAGTTCTTGATTTCCCAATATCGTTTGACGATGAGGGCAAGGGTGGGCGTCTGTACGCGTCCGATGGACAAAACTTGGCGGTCCTTGCCGTATTTGAGCGTGTAAAGCCGGGTGGCGTTCATCCCCAACAGCCAGTCGCCAATGGCACGCGACAGCCCTGCTTCGTAAAGTGACTGGTACGATGATTGCGCTTTCAGCTGCTTGAACCCTTTGCGAATGGCTTCTTCGGTCAGCGAGGAAATCCAACGCCGGTCAACGGGACAGGTGGCGCGGGCCTTCTGCATCACCCAGCGCTGAATCAGCTCGCCTTCCTGGCCCGCATCCCCGCAGTTGACAATGCGGTCGGCATTTTGCATCAATGTCTCGATGATGTGGAACTGCTTTTTGATGGACGGACTGTCGATGAGTTTGATGCCGAACTTGGACGGAATCATGGGCAGACTGCTGAATGCCCACTGCTTCCACATATTCGTATAGTCGTGCGGCTCTTTCAAGGTACATAAATGACCGAAAGTCCAAGTGACTTGGTAGCCATTGCCTTCGATATATCCATCGTGGCTTTGCTTGGCTCCTAACACATTTGCGATTTCGCGTGCGACACTCGGCTTTTCGGCGATACAGACAATCATTATTATACAAATATTAATATTATAGTCTTTGTGAAATGCGAGGTAAAATCTCGTTTTTCCAAGAGGCGAAAGTGCCTTCCTGAATCTTTTGGCGTGCCGTTTTGACTAAGTCCAAATAGAAATGCAGGTTATGAATGCTGCCAATCATCGGCCCTAATATTTCTTCCGAAGTGTATAAGTGGCGAAGATAGGCCCGGGTGTATTCTCTGTCGGCAAAAAGATTGCTGTTGCTGTCAATGGGCGTAAAGTCGAACTTCCATTTTTCGTTTTTCATATTCATAATGCCGTCCCAAGTGAAAATCATGCCGTTGCGGCCGTTGCGGGTGGGCATCACGCAGTCGAACATGTCCACGCCCATCGAAATGCCTTCCAAAATGTTGGCCGGTGTTCCCACGCCCATCAAGTAGCGGGGCTTGTCCTTGGGTAGCAGTCCGCAGCACAACTCGGTGATTTCGTACATCAACTCGGTCGGCTCGCCCACGGAAACGCCACCAATGGCATTGCCTTTGCGATTCATCGAACAGATGTATTCCGTGGACCGTTTGCGCAAGTCCGGGAACACGCTGCCCTGAACGATGGGAAAAAGGGTTTGTGAATAGTCGTACTTGGGTTCGGTCTCGTCGAAGTGCCTGCAGCAGCGTTTGAGCCAGCCGTGGGTGATATTCATCGATTTCTCGGCGTATTCGTGGTCGCAGGGGTAGGGCGTGCATTCGTCAAAGGCCATCACGATGTCGGCACCAATGCTGCGCTCAATCTCCATCACTTTTTCGGGACTGAACAAGTGCCGCGAACCGTCAATGTGCGATTGAAACCAAACGCCTTCCTCGGGTTTGATTTTGCGGCGGTGGCTGAGTGAAAACACCTGGTAGCCGCCACTATCGGTTAAGATGGGACGGTTCCAGCCGTTGAATCGGTGCAGGCCGCCGGCAGCTTCCAAGACTTCCAAACCCGGCCGCAGATACAAGTGGTAGGTGTTGCCTAAGATAATCTGCGCCTTGATGTCTTCCCGTACATCTTTGATATGCACGGCTTTAACAGCGCCAACAGTGCCCACGGGCATGAAAATCGGGGTCTCGATGTCGCCGTGGTCCGTGTGGATTATGCCGGCTCTGGCATTGCTTTTGGGGTCGTTATGTTGAATTATAAACTTCATTTTGTTTGTAAATTTTGGCAAAAATACATCAAAATTCCCAAACTTTAAAATATTTTTGTATTTCTAAAAATATTAGTACTATGTTGGAATTGATACAATCCAATCTGCCTCTGATTTTTCTGATATGTCTTTCTGCCATAGCGTTTTTCCTCTTGTTGTATTATGTGGTTCTTTTTGTCCGATTCGCATTTCATAAGCCCAAAAAGATAAAGGATTTTCGCCAAGACCCCATATCCATCGTCATCACGGCTTCCGACCAGGCGCATCATTTGAGCCGAACGCTCCCCGCCTTGCTGTCCCAACAGTACAACGATTTTGAGGTGATTGTGGTGAGCGATAATTCTCACGATGAAACCCAGGCCGTGGTCGAAGATTATCAAAAACAATTCTCTAATCTCGTTTTGGTCGATTTAAATTCTTCTTATTCAACCATTAAGGGAAAGAAATTTCCGCTTTCTATTGGAATCAAAGAAGCCAAACACGAGCTGATCATTCTCACCGATGCCGATTGTGTGCCGGCTTCTCCCTACTGGTTGCAAAATATGGCCAAGCATTTTGTCAATGGCAAGCAAATCGTCCTGGGCTATTGCACTTACGAGAAAGAAAGCGGACTCTTCAACCGCCTGCTTCGTTTCGACACCCTGCAGACCGCCATCCAGTATTTCTCCTATTCTTTGGCAAAAATGACCCATATGGGCCGCGGACAAAATCTGTCCTATACCAAAAATGTGTTCTTTAAGCAGAAAGGATTCGCTTCCCATAATCATATCGAATACGGAGATGACGATATTTTTATCGGACGTGCCGCAACCCCCCAAAATTGCGATATCGAGTATTTCGAAGGTGCCTTTACCGTGGCTCGCCCCAAGGCCACTTTCCGCCGTTGGTTCAAGGAAAAGAAGGGCTATATCACGACCAGGGCTTTTTATCGTCCCAAAATCCACTTTCTGTTATCAACATTTAATTTATTGAATATATTATTTTACGTGTTTCTGGGATTGGCCATCGCCTATTCCGTCTATACCCTTCCCATATTGATTGCCGTGGTGTCCGTCTTCTTGTTTAAAACCTTGTGCCAGTATTGCGTGTTCGGTTTCTCCGCCGCCAAGTTGAAGGAAAAGGAAATCATTCCGCATATTTTCTTTATGGATATTATCTATTCATTTCTGAGTATTTTTATATATTTGTCAGCCAAATTCTCCAAAAACTCACTAAACTAAGCACGCACAATTTTTAGTTACATTATACCGTAAATTGTTAAAATGGATACGAATTTTTTCTTGATAGCCGGCCCTTGCGTCGTTGAAGGCGAAGAAATTACACTTTTTATTGCTCGTGAAATCAAAAAGATATGCGAGGAGTTGGGTATCCCGTTTTATTTTAAGGCCTCTTACAAAAAGGCCAACCGCTCGTCGTTGAATTCTTTCACGGGTATCGGCAATGAAGAGGCATTGGCGGTCCTCGCTAAGGTGAAAGCCGACGTTGACGTGCCCATTGTGACGGACATTCATACGGAACAGGAGGCGGCGTGGGCTGCTCAAGTAGCCGATGTGCTGCAAATCCCGGCATTCTTGTGCCGTCAGACCGATTTGCTCGTAGCAGCGGCCCGGACGGGAAAAGTGGTCAATATCAAGAAGGGACAGTTTATGTCGCCCGAAGCGATGCGTTTCGCGGTCGAAAAGGTGCGCGCTGCCGGCAACGAACAAGTGCTGATTACAGAACGCGGAACGACTTTCGGCTATACCGACCTGGTTGTGGATTTTCGAGGTGTTAAGGAACTGAAAACCAATGCCTGCCCGGTCGTTTGCGATGCTACCCACTCGTTGCAGCAGCCCAACCAGCTCAAGGGCGTTACGGGCGGCCGACCGGATTTGATTGAAACGATGGCCAAGGCAGCGGTGGCGGTCGGCTTCGACGGCTTGTTTATGGAAACCCACCCCGAACCGGCCAAGGCCTTGTCCGATGGTGCCAATATGCTTCCGCTGAGTCAGTTACACGATTTGCTGCTGAAGTTGGTGCGCATTAGAAAAGCCCTATAATACGCTGCCGTCGTCGTTCAAGGTGGAGGCATAATGCTTGGGCGACTTCCTTGAATCCTCATGTTGGGAAGAACCTGGAACAGATTGGCCGGCAGGGAAGAAAACAAGGGTTCCGCCTCTCGGTCTTGCTCGTTGATTTCAAACAAAACGC
>JAKSMH010000077.1 GCA_024400715.1 Bacteroidales bacterium
GAAATGTAACAAAGAAAAATAGAAGACCGCCCGCTCGCACGGAACCCACGGAAAGCACGACCCGAGCGGAGCGAGGGGACCGCCCAAATCGTAAAAAAAATAAAACGAGATCTCATCTTGATACCGTCGTGAGATTGACAAAATAATACTCAAAAAAGCCAAAGAAGTTTGAAATTTTGCAAGGAAAAGGTGTAGTACAGAGATATATCGTTTTTTTTCGTAATTTTGCATCCTATTTAAAATTGACGATAATGAAAAAAATGTATTTGTTGGTCTTGGTGTTGGCGTTGTTGACTTGCGTTTCCTGCAAAAAATACAATTGTAAGTATTATTATAACGACATCAAGTCTTATTATGATGTTTCGGCCGATACGTGGACGCTGCAATACCTGCAGGGTGCCTTAGACGATACGGCTTATCATAAGCAGATGTATAAGATTGAATATGAAATGAAGGCTTTCAATCGACAATATAAATATTGTATGAAATATCCGATAACGGTATCTACGGGAGAAATTGCTCCCAAAACGTCGGGAAAGGTCGTTTGCAAGGGTTCGCTTTCCGAAGAGGTCGCAGGGTCTGTCCAGACTTGCGGCTTTTGCTGGAGCGATTTGTCCAATCCTGTCATCACTACGGATGATTATGTGGAATGTACGTGCGAAAACGGGGAATTTTCCTGCACGGTTACGGATTTAATGCCTATGCATACCTATTATATTCGTGCTTTCGCCACGACTTCGGAAGGCGTGTTTTATGGAGAAGCCGAGAATTTTAAGGCTAACTAATAATAATTTTATATGAAAAAGGTTGATTTTTTAGTCATTGCAATTATTGTCGTTGTCTTACTGCCGTTTTTTGTTTCCCGTCCGGTTTATGACGGATTTTGCTCTTTGACAGCAAATTATCCGTTATGGATGGCTTTTGTCAAGTTCGGCATTTTGGCTACTTTTGGAGAGATGTTAGGCTGCCGTGTCAAAACCGGTGCTTATTATCATAAGGGATTCGGATTGTTCCCTAAATTTGTGGTTTGGGGCTTGTTGGGAATGTGGATTGCCTTGGCTATGAGTGTGTTCAAAGTCGGCATTCCTGCGTTTATGGAGCGCGTTTCGTGTTTCAATGGCGTTGGCGAAGCAATGAAGGGCGACTTTTCCTGGTTGAAACTGGTGGGCGCTTTCTTCGTCAGCGTGATGATGAACACGTCTTTTGCCCCGGTGTTTATGACTTTTCACAAGCTTTGCGATATGCATATTGCCGCCTACGACGGAAAAGCGATATGCTTGCTGAAACCTATGCCTATTGGTCGGTATATTCAGGATGTGAATTGGAAGGTTCAATGGGGTTTCGTCTTTAAGAAAACCATTCCCTTGTTCTGGATTCCCGCACACACGCTGACTTTCTGTCTGCCCGGCGAATTTCAGGTGCTCTTTGCTGCCTTCTGCAGTATCATTCTCGGTTTGTTTCTCTCTATTGCCGCGATGAAGAAGAAATAAGTGGGTCTTTTTCCCATTTATTCGTTTCTTTTCACTTTTGCTTTGATTTTTCGCGTGTCGTCAACGATGCTTTCCTCGATTTTTTCGCAGCAGCCTCGAATGATGGATAGGGCGACTTCATCCGTGTCGTTGTTTTCCAATATCGGTTCCGTACGTCCTTCTTGTTCAAATTCAAGATAAATATTGTAATTTTTCTCAGAATAATCCAGCTTGAGATGGACGGTGCCGGGTCGCTGCATCATAATGGAAGGGATTTCTTCCACCAAATGCAGGATCCGGTTGAGAATATCGTCGCCTAAGACATATTTTTGACAGAATTGTTCAATTTCGGCATTCATACGGTGCAAGTCGAAGTCCGAATTTCTGATTTCGTATTCCAGTGTTCGAATGCGGTTGATGAAGGCCTTGGTGAGTGGTTTTTTCGGATGTTCAAAAATATCCTCTGGCGTTCCTTCTTCATAAATGATTCCTTCGTTCATAAAGAAAATACGCGAACTTACGTCGTAGGCGAATTTCATTTCGTGAGTCACAATCAGCATGGTCATCCCCAACTTTGCCAGTTGTCGAATTACGCTCAGCACTTCGCTCACCATTGTGGGGTCAAGTGCGGAGGTGGGTTCGTCAAACAGGATGACGTCGGGTTGCATAGAGAGGCAGCGCGCAATGGCCACACGCTGTTTCTGTCCGCCCGACAACTCACTTGGCATTGCGTTGGCCTTTTCTGCCATTCCCACCATTCGCAGAAGCTTCATCGCCTGATTTTCGGCTTCTTCTTTTGGCATATTCAGTAATTTGATGGGTCCTATGGTCACGTTGCGCAAAATGGACAAGTGGTTGAATAGGTTGAAATTCTGGAAAACCATCCCCATTTTTTGTCGTATGGCGTTCAAGTTGGTATTTTTATCCATAATGTTGATGCCGTTGACCAAGATTTCGCCGCTTGTTGGTTGTTCCAACAGGTTGATACAGCGGAGAAAGGTGCTTTTCCCCGTTCCTGAAGGACCAATGATGCTGATGATTTCGCCCTTTTTGATTTCGCAATTCACATCTTTCAATACGGTAAAGGGAATTGCGTTGTTGTTATATGTTTTGGAAAGGTGTTTGACCGTTATCATAAATTTTATCTAATTTTCAATAGTATAAAAATGTCAACTAAGATATTTGTGTTATGGACGTGTGGTTTTTTTATTGAGGTAATCCAGGCCAAGTCCGAGCAGCCAGGCGAGTACGAAATAGATGACGGTAATGATGAGAAGCGGGAAAAAGGCATCGAAGGTACGCGAACGGATGATGTCGCTGGCTTTGGTGATGTCTTGTATGGCGATATATCCCACGACGGAGGTGTTTTTGATGAGGGAAATGGCTTCACCTTTATAGACGGGGAAAATGTTGTGTAGAGCTTGCGGCATCACGAAGTTGACGAAGGTGCTTCTTCGGCTGAATCCCAAGGCACGGCCGGCCTCCACTTGTCCGTGGTCAACACTTTCAATACTTGTGCGGAACATTTCGCTGACGTATGCGCCGAAATTCATTGAAAATGCAATAATTGCCACCCAAGTAGCTGTTACTCTTGTTGTTGCAAACACAATATAGAACATCACCATTAGAAAAACCAAAATCGGTATGCCACGCATTATGCTTATATAGCCGATGGCGAGATTGCGACACCATTTCCGCTTACTCATTCGTAGTGCACAAATCAAACCGCCAATGACCGTTCCTATCAGTATGGCGAAAATGGAAATGAAAATGGTTTCCCACAGTCCGTCCAACAGCAGTTTCCACCGTTTCTCGGCGATGATGTTGTTGACAAATCCCTTTTTGATGTTATCAAGGAAACTGTTGCTGTTTTGTTTGTTGTTTTCGACCGAACGTCCCACGCAAACGCTTTGGTTTAGGTAGTACGGATCGGAATAAAGTACGGTTTTGGCACGTTCTTCGGTGACGGAGATAAAGCAGGTGGCGATGTCGATTTTACCGCTGCTTAATGCCGGAAAAATCGCGCTAAATTCGTACGCTTTGATTTCTACGGGGCGTCCTATGTAGGCACTAAAGCGGTATGTCAACTCTATTTCGTATCCGACCCACTCGTTATCCTTTATGAACGAAAGAGGAAAGTTGCTGAATATTGTTCCAACACGTAATGGTTTACCTTCGGTGGGCAAGTCGATGGGAGGCATGGTTACGGTAAGCGCATTGTCCGTCAACCATCGTTGTTGCATATCTTTGTTCAATCCGTTTTGGTCGATTTCTGCGAGAAAGTTGTTGTATTGTTGGCATAAATCGTTTTCTTCAAAACGAAATATACTCGCTATGGGCAAGTGATCATTTAGGCAAAAGTCCACCTGCATTCCGCGTTTGTCAATGTTGGCTCCCACAATGGCCGCACTGTCCAAAACGGTATAATCGGCAATTCCTTTCTCAACGGCGACCAGCATTTCGGGAAAACTGCTGAAACGCAATATTTCGCAGTCGGGACATTGGACCGTGAGGTTGATATCCTGAATGCTGCCTAACATAGTCGCAATTTTGCAGTCTGTCAGTTCTTCAACACTTTTGGGAATATGCGCTTCTTTTTTGTTTTGACAACCGCATAGAAATATGCTTAGCAGGAACGTGCTAAGTAAGAATATGAAGGAGTGGTTTTTCTTGAAAAACGATATGTTCATTTTGATTTTATTTCTGATTGGGATTGATTTTTAAAATTTTTTGAGGTTTATTATCAATGATGCTGTGAGAAAGTCCCGTTTTTTACAATAAAGTCTGAATTTTTTCACCTTGCAAAGATAATAAGATTTTTTGGATTATCATGTTTTATCTTGTGAGGAGATTCCGACTTCGCGACGCATCGTCGGAATGGCAAAACAATGGGCAAGAAGTGGCGGCGGCTTTCCCACACGTATTTTACGTCATATTTTGTGCCGCCGCCATCACGCATACAAGTTACATCGCTATCCCGAAATTTCCGACACAAGGAGGAAACATCGGAATCTCAATAAGACATAAAGGGATAATTTCCCCTAATTTCTGAAGATTAAATACCGGTTGACTCAACAATTGACAAAAATGCGTAAATTTGCCACCAAAATTGTCTGTTTATGAAAAACTTGGTTTTAGTACTTTTGTCTTTGTTGACTTTTTCTGCTTTCGGGCAGAGCATCATCAGCCAGATTGACTTGCAAGGCGATTCGCGTTATACAGGTCGTGGAAATGCCGATGAAATTCTCCTTCGTGCGACGCTTTCCGTGAATGGGGGTGCATCCGACCAGTTCCAGTCTCTGACTCTCAACCTGTCGGGCACTACGGAGCTGTCCGACATCGCGACGCTGAAAGTTTATGGGACGACTGTGGATGCTTTTGACTCCCGACATCCCGAAAGTGCCACACTTCTCGGCACTGTCCAACCCGCCTCTGGCGACATTCTTTGTCCTTTGTCTGGCACGTTGACGGTAGGAACGTATTATCTGTGGATTACTGCCGACATTGCTGCTAACGCAGTTGAGGGGCATCACGTGGATGTAGCCCTCAAGAGTGTTGCCACCGATTCGCAGACCTATACGCTGGAACAAGCCAACCCAGATGGTGACCGTGAGATTCTGTTGGCACGCACCACGGTTTATAAACCCGGTGATTACAATTCCGTGGCCTACCGTATTCCCGCCGTCATCACGGCTCCTGATGGCAACCTCATTATTGCTACCGACAAGCGCAAATACAACGATGGAGACTTGCCGCAGGATATTGATATCCTTATCAACCGAAGTACCGACGGTGGTCACACTTGGTCAGAACCGCTGACGTTGGCTCAAGGAACGGGCGTGAACCACGGCTTTGGCGACTGCGCCTTGGTTCGTACCGATGACAATGGTGGTATGATGGCTGCTTTTGTGGGTGGCGTGGGGCTTTGGAATTCCACAGCCAACAATCCGCAGCGTTCTTATATCAGCACCAGTCACGACAACGGAATCACCTGGTCGGCACCGCGCGACATCACCCATTATGTTTTCGGAGCCAACTGTGTCTATCCCGCTCACCGTAGTTGGATCAGCTCCTTCTTCGGTTCCGGCAACGGGCTGCGCACCTCCACCGGCCGCATAATGTGTGTGGCTGCCATCCGCGAAACTTCCGCCTACTCACTCAATGATTACGTCATATACTCTGACGACAACGGTGATACGTGGCAGTGTTCCGGACGTGCTTCGGTGGGCGGCGACGAAGCCAAGGTGGTGGAACTTGTCGATGGCAGAATCCTGATGAGCATTCGGCACGAAAACCGACGCTGGTACAATATTTCCGAAGACGGCGGCGTGACGTGGCACCCCTATACTTCCACTTGGAACGATATAGTGGCACCTGCCTGCAATGGGGATATCATCCGTTATACGTCCGTTTATCAAGGGGCGGATCGCAACCGTTTGCTGCACACCGTTCCATGCGGCACTGAACGCAAGGATGTGACGATGTACGTGAGTTACGACGAAGGCGAAACCTGGCCTGTGAGCAAGGTTCTCGTGCCTTATAGTTCCGCCTATTCTTCCGCCTGCATTTTACCTGATGGCACGATAGGATTCTATGTGGAAGAAACCTATCCCGGCGAATCGG
>JAKSMH010000078.1 GCA_024400715.1 Bacteroidales bacterium
AACCGAATTGTAGTAATAACCCTCTGCGTATGGCAATGGAATTTCGCGAAGCAATTCACCCTGATAGGTGGTTTCATAAACGGCCATCAAGGCACTCTTGTCGGAATACAACGTTCCCAATCCCAATATGAATTTTTCGTTAAGACTATCTATTTCAATAAATTGTTCAGAAATAATGGCGGCTTCACGAATGATGAAATCTTTTAGTTTCCGTCTATTGGCATTATAGAAATATATATAATAACTATCGCCGTGGATAATTGAAAAAACGGCATATCCACTTGTCGCCTTTAGTTTGGAAATTTCAAAAGACGGGATGTTTTCAAGCGTGAAATTCTGATACTTTGTGCTGCCAATATCAATAACGGATAAATAAGTTAATGGTATTTCCTTCTTATTCACGACATCTTGGAACAACAAATAAAGATTTCCTTTGTCAAAATAGGATTGTCGGAAAGCCGCCTTGACGGATTGTCGGATGGTAAAAACATTGACTTTTTGCAGGTTGGTATCGTAATGCATCAATACCCATTCCGTCGTGTCGGCATTGATATGCTCTCCTTCATAAAAAACCATCACCCCGTTTTTGCCCAACAACGTATAGTTATAGTCATCAGCATCTTGGGCTGTGGGCAATTCAACACGCAAAGGTGGATCGTCCTGTGCCGCGGTCACGGCGACACAGAAAGACAAAAGCACCATCAAAAGAAATCGAATTTTCATATTTAGCACATTCCTCCGTCGCAAACCAATACTTGAGCCGTAATATAAGACGATAATTCCGAAGCAAGGAAAAGAGCACACTGGGCTATGTCCTCAGGTTTTCCCAAACGGCGTAAAGCAATGGTTTTTAATGTGTTTCCCTTCATTTCTTCGGACAAATTGGCCGTCATATCGGTTTCCACGAAACCGGGAGCGATGGCATTGACGCGAATGCCGCGACTTCCCAATTCCTTGGCCATCGACTTTGTCAAACCGATAATCCCCGCCTTTGAGGCCGCATAATTGGCTTGTCCCGCATTACCATAAAGCCCCACGATCGAAGCCATATTGATGATGGTTCCGGATTTCTGCTTTAACATAATGGGACTAACGGCGTGAATCGTGTTGAAAACGGATTTGAGGTTGTTAGCAATGACTTCATCCCACTGATTTTCAGTCATTCGCAACATCAAGGTGTCGGCAGTCTTGCCAGCATTGTTCACCAGGATATCTATACGCCCAAAATCATCGTGAACCTGCTTGACCAACTGGTCCGTTTCCGCATAATCCGCCGCATTGCAACGATACGACTTGGCCCGAATCCCCGTCGCAGACAAATCAGCAACGACCTGTTCGGCCAATTCACGGTTATGAATATAGGTAATGGCCACATTGGCCCCCTCTTCCGCAAACTGATAAGCAATGGCCTTTCCAATGCCACGAGAGGCACCGGTTACTAAAGCCACTTTCCCTTCTAAAAGTTTCATAATTCTGAATTTTGTTGCAAATGTACGCAAAAAATTCTAAAAATGGTTTTATTTACGATAAAAGAAAAAGGAATTATCACTTTCCGTCTTGTAAAGAGATTCCGACTTCTATGCTTCGTAGGAATGGCGTGAGTCTTTGGGCAAAAGTAGCGGCGACGGGATACTTCTGCGATATAGTTCGGACACGGTGTCGCCGCAAATATCTCAACAAAATTAAAGGGAATAATTCCGAGAGAAAAAGTCCTGACACATGTTATATGTCAGGATTGCAAGTCTTATTGGATTATCTGCTTAAAAAACAGGTTCGCAGCTAACGTTAACCGCATTTTTTTCGTACTGAGCTTCAATGTCCTCTTCTTTCAGAACACATTTGGCAATAGTAAGGCCCTTGAATGTTTTTGTGTCAACGACGGCGGCGCCGTTATTTGATTTCACCTCACATTTACACTCTTTGCCGCAAGACGCAAATAAAATAGCAGCTGAAACAATTCCTAATACAAATAATATTTTTTTCATTATTAATAGATTTTAACGACTGCAAAAATACAACTTTTCGCAATACCCTATGCATAAAATATTTTAAATGTATCATCATCATAGAAGAAAATAATTTTTTCCACCTTCTTCCGTTTCGGCGTTTCTGAATTTGACGGAACGGCCACTTTATCCAGATGCTGCGAAGCCATCATCATATCAACTGCAGGCTCACCAACAACCGGCTTAGAATTGATTATTTCCTGTGTCGTGGTCGGGATATTTTGATTTTTTGATTCTACAGCGGATGTTTGCACGGCATTTTTGGGTTCAACAATCTTGTTTTCAATCGGTTGAACTGGATTTTGAGCCATATTTTCCATAACAACATTTGAACGCGTTTCCACCGTTTCCGTATGATTGGGTGTTGCGGGCAATGGTTTCACCCCATTCACGTCAGACGTTACTTCAACAGAAGTCATCTGGGCAACCGAAGAGTCCGTTTTTGACACACTCACAACATTTTCATCCATTTTCTGTTGAGAATCGCCCTCCGGGTTGGCCACCTCAGTTGTTTCATCTTCGACTTCGGCAGTTGTTTCGTCATCCATCTCAAACAAGTCTGTCTGAATAAAGGTTTTCTTTGGCGGAACAAATTCTTGAGCCGGATCCTTGATCATTTCACCCACACCCATAATCAACCATTCGGTCCGCACTTCAGGATAGGCAGACAAGACCTTCTTGGCAAATTCAAGACTGGGCTGATTTCTGCCGGAGAACAAGTGCGTTAAGTTGGATCTGTTCACACCGAGTTTTTCGGCGAATGTTGCGGGAGTTTCCTCATAGTACTCCATCACTTGTTTAATTCTGTCAACCATAGTTTACAATATTAATATTTACATTTATACCATTCGATAACAATTGTACAACAATACCATATTACAATGTTAAAACCGCGCAAAATACATTTGTAACAACACCTGTCAACATTTTCACAAAACGACACAGTACACCAAATCTGTAATCCACGCCCAGTTAAAAACCATTGTGCGATTACAAAGATACATAGAAAGAGCACACATTTCACAACAATCGAAAAATGTTGATAAATACTTAATGTTACTGATTAAATAGCTGCTATAAACAACTAATTATCAGTAATATAATATACTATTAATCAATGTTCGTATAATTGTCAACAACACACAATCTTTATTAAATCTATTAGATTAGCAAATCAATATAATATCATGGGAATCAATAATATAGATAGATAATAAAATGATATATTATTAAAATGCTTGAAAATACTGCCATTTAGACCGTGCTTTGCGGCAGTTGACAATTTTTCGGAGAAATGGCAACGAGTTTTGACAATTGTACAGTGAAAGAATATCAGTGTTTACATTTAGGCAAATATGCGCAAGTTTACATTTAGACACTCTTGGTTACATTTGTAAAACATATAAATTCACACTTGTAAAACGCATCTATTTACATTTGTAATAAATAGTAGTGTTCGGGGTCTCGGCTTGTGTTTTACAATTGTACAATATGTGTTTGACAACTGTAATTGATGATTGCCGTCGTGATAGTGGGGCTGCCGACCTTGCATTCAACGACTCCGTCCCCATAAGTAACGCCCTTCTGTCATTGAGCTAACCCAAAGTTGTGATGCTGGAGATTGGCTCATTGATGGAACGTGATACTTCAGGATAAAATTTACCCTATCTTTGACATGGTGAAGTATTGTGGTTGACTGCTCCATTCTCAATGCAAAACGTGTTGTGATTTATTTATGGAAGAGCTTTCAAAAAAAAATCGCTTGTATAAGACGAAAATATACGTGCGTTGATCAATAAGTTTTCAAATATTCAAATCTCGGAGGGATAATTGGTGCGAAAATTGACGGTTTCGCTTAGAAAACAAAAGGATTTCCACCTGTTTCAATTTGAGTTTAAGAAATTGAACATCTTGCCAATTTCGAAAAAATATCGTAAGTTTGCAAAATAAACACTTCCCTACTCCGTTTAAAAATAAAAACGCAAAGATTTTGGAGAAGCCAACGAACAAAATCACTATTAATTCTAAAAAATACAATATGCTATGAAGACAAAAATATTATGGGCAGATGACGAAATAGACCTTTTGAAACCACATATACTGTTTCTTAACGCCAAAGGTTACGAAGTACTTCCCGTTGTGAGCGGTGACGATGCTTTAGAAACACTAAGGAAGGAAATGGTGGACATCATCTTCCTGGATGAAAATATGCCCGGAATGAGCGGCATTGAGACCCTGAAGCGCATCAAGACCATCAACCAAAATATTCCTATCGTGATGATTACCAAAAGTGAAGAAGAGAATATTATGGAAGATGCCATCGGATCCAACATAGCCGATTATCTGATTAAGCCGGTCAATCCCAATCAAATTCTACTTTGCCTGAAGAAAAACATTGACAATAAGAAGATTGTCACCGAAAAAAGCACCATTGCCTACCAGCAGGCGTTTCGCGAATTGTCGATGAAGATTTCTGACCGTTTGTCGTTGGAAGAATGGGAGTCGTTGTATAAAGAACTTGTATATTGGGAATTGGAACTGGAGAAAATTGAGGACGGCGGAGTGGCGGAAATCCTGGCCAACCAGAAAGAGGAAGCCAATGTTCAATTTGCCAAGTTCATCGCCAAAAACTACTTGAATTGGCTTACCGGGAAATGCGACGAGAAACCGTCGTTGTCACATACCGTATTGAAAGACAAACTGTTTCCGTTGATTTCGGAGAAAGACGGCAAACCGATTTTTCTCTTTGTCATTGACAATCTGCGCTTTGACCAATGGAAAACCATCCAACCGATGATTCACAACGTCTACCATATTGAAGACGAAAGTATTTGTTACAGTATTCTCCCTACTGCCACGCATTATGCGCGAAATGCCCTGTTTTCAGGTCTTATGCCGTCGGTAATTGCCCAAAAATATCCGCAATTGTGGCTTAACGAGAATGACGAAGGCGGAAAAAACCAATATGAACAACAATTATTGGGCGAATACCTGAAGCGTTATGGCAAAAACATCAAATATTCATTCTCAAAAATACTAAATCTCGATTACGGAAAGAAGGTTTTTGACAATTTTCACCAGTTGATGGGCAATCCATTGAATGTTTTGGTGTTTAATTTTGTCGATATGCTTTCACACGCTCGTACAGATGTTGATATCATTCGTGAGCTGGCCGACGACGAAAAATCGTACCGCAGTGTTACCGCTTCCTGGTTCGAAAATTCCATTCTCTTCGAGATGATTAAGTATTTGGCGGAGAAAAAGGCCACGGTATTTTTGACGACGGACCACGGCACCATTCGCATTGACAATCCCTTGAAAGTGGTGGCCGACAAAACGGTGAACAGCAACTTGCGTTATAAAGTCGGCAAGAGCAATATGGATTATCCTGCCAAGGACGTATATGAAATCAAGAATCCGGAAGATGCCTTCTTGCCGAAAGAGAACCTTACTTCAAGGTACATTTTCGCTATGAAGAATGACTTTTTCGCTTATCCAAATAATTACAATTATTATGTCAATTATTACAAGAATACCTTCCAGCACGGTGGCATATCAATGGAAGAGATGATGATACCTTTTATCAAATTGGTTCCAAGATAAACAAAAAGCGTCGCTCGAAGGCGACGCTTTTTGTTTATTAACACCTCTTCTAATTCTAAAAGCCCAACAGTAATCCCAGCACCCCGACAATCAGTCCAACTGCCATATTGAGACCTTTCATCAGGAAGAAATTTTTACGTGATTGTGCCAAGAGCGGCAAAGCACCGTGACCATCCTGCACAATAGAACTTACCAAAAGTATGCTGAACGGAATGGCTCCACTAAAGAACATAACGACAAAAATCAAATGCGGTCCCGATTCCGGAATAATGCCGATGAAAATGGCCAGCAGCATAAGTCCCCACAAGGCCCAGCGGTTATCCGTAATAAGCGTGTTGACATCAACGAACAAGTATAGGACTTTTAAGAATGCCAACACACCGAAAGTCCAGAGAAACACGGATAAAAAGTGGTGTTTAATCACGTGTTCCCACAAATGCGACTGTAGAAAATGCTCGGACGACAACGCCACGACGACGAGC